>JAQGKJ010000025.1 GCA_028290165.1 Bradyrhizobium sp.
GGGATTTCCCGATCGCGTCCTGCGGCGGGCTCAGCGCTACGCGATGCCGAACGGCAGGAGCGTCGAGGACGTGAAAGCCGAGTTGCAGGGCGTGCTCGCCTCGGAGCTTGCCTCGCGCAAGATATCCTATACGCGCAGCGATGGCTCGCAGTGGACGCTGTCGCTGAAGGAGGTCATCGATCGGGCCACGGATTTCGAGATGGCCTACAACCCGAATGACTGCGCCGAGCTGCGATGGGCCGCGCCGGAAAACAGCGAGGAGGCATCGACCTGCAAGCGGCATGCGCCGCAGGCGCAGCGCGCCAAGATGTCGTCGGATTACCGTACCTGGTTCCGCGAGCGGCACTGGCCGACGCACACTTAGTAGTCTGTGCATGTTGCAGGTCGCGTTACGCCGGATAAGCCTCGACGTGCGCCAGCAACAGCTCGCTGACGCGATCGGGCGCCTGGTCGGCGGCGAAATGGCCGACGCCGGGAAGTACCTCGAAACGATAGGGCGCGGCGATGAAGTCAACCGTGCCTTCGGCCGCCGGCCGCCCCACCGTGTCGTCGGCATCGCCCCAGATGTAGAGCGTGGGCACCCTGATCGGGCCGAGCGGCGAGCGGATCGCGCCGCGGGCGCGGTACCAGGTGAGTGCTGCTTCCATCGCCGCCTCGTTGCCGAGCACGGCAAGATGCTCCTCGATCGCAGCAGCGGGAACGCCGGCGGCGGCAAGACGCTCGCGCAGCCAGCTGGCGTCATCAGCGAGAACGACATCGGCGGCACCGGGTTCGAGAAACGCCGTGTGATGCCGCGAGCGATGCGCCTGATCGCCGTCCAGCATCTGCAGTGCGCGATTAAACGCGTTGGGATGCGGCCGTGACAGCACCGTGAGCGAGGCCAGTCGTTCGGGAAACCGATCGGCGAGCGCCCAACTGATGCTGCCGCCCCAGTCATGGCCGGCGAGATGGAAGCGGCGCTCGCCATAGCCCGAGGCCGCCACGATCGCCATCGCATCGTCCATCAGCCGCTCGATATGATAGTTCGCGGTGTCGTGCGTATCCGGCCGCGCGCCCGGCGAATAGCCGCGCTGGCTTGGCGCCACCGCGCGATAGCCCGCGCCCGCAAGCGCCGCCACCTGCGCGCGCCAGCAATGCATCGATTCCGCAAAGCCGTGCAGCAGCAGCACCAGCGGCGCGCCCGGTTCGCCGGCTGTGAGGGCGTCGAAGCTGAGGGCGGGGTCAATCGCGAGTTTTTCGAGCTGGGTCATGGCGATGATTTTAGGATGCGGACGCCTCGCCGGTCCACCGCCCAATATTTTCCGCTCCGGAGGGTATCCCTCGATATGCGCAGCGCGCGCCTTCGTGCTCGCTTGCGCCCTATAGTTGTGAAAAAACAACACAACCCGCGCGGGTATGATTTCATTCGGCCGACACGCAAACCTGTTCAAGCTGGCGCAGAAAGGGAGGGCTTCATGACCATCATGGTAAAGGTTTACGCCAACGCGGACGATGTGCTGATTGCCTGGCAGCCCGATCCATGGCCCGCGGATTGGGTGGGCTTCCGGCTCGAGCGCCGTAACGACACGAACCAGCAAGTCACCGTGCTGGTCAACCGCATCCCGCCGAAGCCCGGACAGGGTCCGATACAGCCGACCGGAATCTCATCGGACCAGTCGCCGATCCGGCGGTGCATCTGGACCGATCATAGCGTCGTCGCAGCAGACAATGTTTCATACCGTGTTACGGCAATGAAAGGGCCATTGGACGGTCCCTTCGCGCTCGATGCCACGTCGGTATCGGACTGGACGGCGCCGCTGATTGCTTCCGGCGACGCCGGCGGCGGACTTTCAGCGTTTTTCAACCGCGGCACGCTGATGTCCCAGATCGTCACCCGTTTCGTCAAAGGCAATGTCAGCCCCGATTCTCTCCGTCAGTTTCTGAAAGACCTGGCGACGCCGGGGTTCCAGGCCAGGCTGTATCTCGCAGGCGATGCGCTCCGCGAAATTCTGGGCTTCCTGCGCGATGCGGATCGCCGCGGCAACGCGATCCACGCCGCGATCTACGAAATGAACGATCGTGAACTCGTCGATGCCCTAAAGCCCTTCGGCAACCGCGGCCATGTGCTGCTCGGCAACGGCGGTGCAACCCAGCCGTGGGTCGCCCAGGAGCTGACGGCGGCAAAGCTCGACGTGCATCATCGCGACCTATCGCACACCGGGGCCTCGTCTCCGAGCGTGCACAATAAATTCGTCGTCGAGAGCGACGTCGCCGGCAAAAACCCCAGCCGCGTGTTGACCGGCAGCACAAACTGGACGACGACGGGCCTTTGCACGCAATTGAACAACGTGCTCATCGTCGAAGACGCGGTGATCGCGAGCCGCTATTTCGACCAATGGAGCAAGCTCGTCGCCGCCAAGGACGACATGCCGGAGCCGCTGAAGGCGTCAAATTCCAGGCCGACAAGCGACAACAACATCTCGGTCTATTACGCGGCCAGCGACAATCAAGCGGAATTCAAGCCTGTTCTCGATCTGATTGCCGGCGCCAAGGAGGGCGCGCTGTTTCTGATGTTCATGCCGGGTCAGTCGCCGCTCAGCGCACTGCTCGATCGCGTGCAAAAGAACGACATCTACGTTCGCGGTGTGGTGTCGAGTATCACTCCCCCCAAAACAGGTGTTGGTATCACCAAGGTGGGTGGAGAGGTGGTCAAGTCCGGCGCGCCACCGCAATCGTTCCACGACGACGTGCCGTTGCCGTCCGGGATCAGCGAAAAAGATAAGCCATCGTGGGAGGAAACCGAATTCAACGTTCAGGAGATGCTTGGCGCCCACATGATGGCGATCGTGCACTCGAAGGCGATCGTGATCGATCCATTCTCCGACCAGTGCGCCGTGATCACCGGCTCGCACAATTTCTCCGCTTCGGCGTCTGCGAGGAACGACGAGAATCTCGTGATCGTGCGCGGCAACGGCAAGCTGGCGCAAGCTTACGCCCTGCACATCAATGGGGTCTACGACCACTATTCCTGGCGCGCCTTTCTCGGCAGCGGAGGCGATCCTAATCAGATCTACAAGTCGCTCGATGGATGGAAGGCGGGGGGAGGGCGCGCACTGGAACTCGCATTTTGGATGAACGGGCCGATTCCGTTTCAGAATACATTGCCAGCAGCGTCGCCCGGCGCTGCACCAAACAAGCCCGCACCGGCTGCCAAGTCCAAGGCTGGCAAGACACCAAAGAAAACCGGCAAGTCACCCAAGAAGACGTCCAAGGCCGCAAAGAAAGCAAAGCCAGGCAACGCCGCCAAAAAAACATCCAACAAGAAAACATCCAGAAAGGCAAAGGTCGGACGGACACCGAAAAAAGCCAAACGCGCCAAGGCCGCCAAGAATCCGACAGCGTCCCGGCGCGGGGCCAAAACAAGGTCCCGCCGGAAACCTTGAGGGCGCGCAACAAGCATCTTCCATGTCCTGTTATCTTCCATGTCCTGTTATCGCCGGTGGCCGTCGGATACGCGGCCACCGGCACGAAATCTTTTTTGATAGCTGCTGATAGTGCGGTGGTGTCCCGGCGCGATCGACGGCAAGATTCCACCTTGACAAACGTGTAAGCTATGACTTACCGTTAGCCATGGCTTACGGAAATGCCCTGGCGGTGCTTGCGGACCCGACGCGGCGAAAAGTGTTCGAGCGCCTGCGCGGCGGCCCGCGCGCCGTGAACTTGCTGGCGGCGGGATTGCCGGTTTCGCGGCCGGCGGTGTCGCAGCATCTGAGGGTTCTCAAGGACGCCGGTCTGGTCGAGGAACGCAGCCAGGGCGTGCGCCGGATCTATTCCTTGCGGCGCGAGGGTCTGATGGAATTACGCGAATGGCTGGACAGTTTTTGGGGCGATGCGCTGGAAGCCTTCAGGCTGGAAGCCGAAAAATCCCACAAAGCCCGAAGGAGCAAGTGAATGAACGAAGTGGCCTTCATCGCACCCGTGCGCAAAACCGTCCGCGTCAAGGCACCGATTGCGCGTGCGTTCGAAGTCTTCACCAGCGGCCTCACGCGCTGGTGGCCATTCGATCATGGCGTCGGCAAGAAACCCATTCAGAAAGTTCTGATGGAGCCGCGCCTCGGCGGCCGCTGGCTGGAAATATCGGAGGACGGCACCGAGACCAGCGTTGCCACCATTACGGTCTGGGAGCCGCCGCATCGGCTGGTGATGCTCTGGCAGATCAACGCCCAATGGAAGCCGGACGCCGCGATGAAATCCGAAGTCGACGTGCGCTTTACCGCCGACGGGGCGGACGCGACGCATGTCGAACTCGTGCACCACAAATTCGAGACCATGGGCGCGGAAGCCGGTGCATCGATGCGCAAGGATGTCGACGGCGGCTGGCCGGGCCTGATCGAGCGTTTTGTGCAGGAGGCCGAGCGGAGCAGGAATTGAACAGGGTTGCTGCTGCCGCGCTATCAACAACAATCGTGAGTGAGGGAGATCATCATGTCGGAATTCATCGTTTATTCCATCCCCGGCAGTCCGTTCGGGCGCGCCGCCTTGACGATGCTGGAAGAGAAGGGCGCGTCCTATCGGTTTTCACCGGTCGCGCCGGGCACCATGCGCTCGCCCGAGCATCTCGCCCGGCATCCCTTCGGCCGGGTGCCGGTGCTGCAACACGGCGGCTTCATGCTCTACGAGACGCAAGCCATCCTGCGCTACCTCGACCGCGTGCTGCCTTCGCCTTCGCTGACGCCTGCCGACGCAAAACGCGCCGCCCGGATGGACCAGGTGATGAACGTCAACGACTGGTACCTGTTCCAGGGCGTCGGCAGCGTCATCGGGTTTCATCGCGTGGTGGGGCCGAAGCTGATGCGACTCAAGCCCGACGAAGCCGCGATCGAAGCCGCGATGCCGAAGGCGCGCGCGGTATTCTCTGAACTGGCGCGGCTCCTGGGCGAGCAACCCTATTTCGCCGGCGAAACGATATCGCTCGCAGATTTCATGGTCGCGCCGCAGCTCGATTTCTTTACACAAACGCCGGAGTGGGCGGTGCTGGGCGCGCCCCACCAAAACCTTGTCGCCTGGCTGGCACGGATGGAGGCGCGGCCGAGCCTGCAGGCCACGACTTGGGAGCGGGTGTCCGAGATGGCGAAGGCGGCGTGAAGCGATACCGTCGACGCCAGGTTCTCAATGTGACGAATTCTCAGGTAACGAAATCAACCCCGGAAGCCTTGGCGTCCTCTGCTTCGACTTCCTGGGCGGCCTCGACGCGGCTTTGATCGGACTTGATCGTTGCCGTGCTGGCGTTGGCCGTCTGGTCTGCGACGAGCCGGACTTCCGCCTCACTGACGATAATATGGGCCGGGTATGTGGGACCTATCGTGCTCATGTGTCCTCCCTGCTGGAGTATCTCTATATTTTGCAGGGATTCGTTCACGGTTTCTTAAGAGGTTCGGTTAACGCCGCCGATTACGCTGCGGCCGAACTCGATCGTTCCGGCCTTCAATACGCGGTGCCGCTGCGCAGTCCGCTTTTCGTCCATCGATTGGCGCAACCCTCGGGCTTTAACTGAAAGACCTCACGATTTGCGCCAATATGGCCGTTGCCGCTCGGGTATAGCGGGCGTCGTTAAAATGCTCATCCGCAAAATTGAGTATGAGGAGAGCAACCAGCGTGGCTATTGCAACTCTCATGGCGATGGATGAAAGCCGGGGTTAAATCCTATCCTGACTGCTGTTCATCACCGTAGCCGTGCCATCAAGAGCCGTCTCAGAGTCTGGCGGGCTCTGGCTGACGCGGCGGTTCGTTCGGACGGGCAGGTGGCGCGACCCGCGACGGTGGGACTTGTCGGGAGGGTTCACGTTCGCGTCCGCTCATTTTCCTTCCTTCGAAGACGGCTCTGGCAGCTTCAGGCTCGAGCGAACGAGAACGATAGTCGCGAGTCGGCATTTTGCTCGGTCCGGCAGCCGACTCTGGTTTATAATTTCAGTGAGCGAAGCTTAAGAGACCGTAACGGGCTGAAGCGCGACGTCCCTGAATCGAGAGGTTGCGCAAACGGCGTCTTACTCAATTACCTCGTCCGCGGTAGCCAGCAGCGTCGGCGATGATGCCGAGCGACGTCGCCGGTGGCGCCAATGACGTTGACCTGGAGCGCGACGAGCTCAGCTGCGAGCGCCGGCAGCCGGCTGTAATCGCCCTCGGCTCAGCGATACTCGATCCGGACATTCTCGCCGTCGACAAAGCCAGTATCCTGGAGGCCGCGCCGAAACGCCGCCGCGTTGAACTCGTACAATTTGGATGAAGTCGGGTTTAGAAATCCGACCACCGGCAGCGCCGCCTGCTGTGCCGGCGCCGGAAATGGCGCCGCCATGGCCGCGCCGCTCAAGACACCGAGAAAATCCCGCCGCCGCATATCAGTCCTCAAGCCTTCCCGCGAGCATCGTATCAGTTTGAAGGATTGCTTCGATAGGGCCAAACCGGATTCGAACGCCGCTTGGGTGCGAAAAAGCAGAGCCCGCTACCATTCGAGGGACGCCACGAAAGCACGGTATTATGGCGCAAACGCCACAAGACATTTGAGCCCGGCCGCGCCATCTGGGGGCGCATCATGAGCGCCTTAGATCACCATGGGGCTTTTTCGCCGATATATATTGCATGTTCGTCGGGGTTTAATTCGTCCAGCAATTTGGGGCCATTGAAGCCCCCGCCGAATATCCCCGCTGCCGTAAGGGCCTTAAATAGTGGGTCGGAAGTTAATTCCGCGCCGTTCCCTGTAAAGCCGGGAGCGTACATCACCGCTCCATTGGATGGGGGAAACGGCACCATTTGGGCGGCAATCTCTTTTGGCCACGCGCGGTTGGGTACGGGCTGTTTTTCGTGGATTGTGATCCCGGCTTGGCTCAGAGCGATTTCAATTTGCTGGGCAAAGCGTCGGGGCTCCCAGCCCGACTCAATAAACATAGTCACGGCCGGGATCTTCCCCCTGATCGCGGCAATGAAAGCGCTGGCATTTTCATCGCTTAATTGTCTGGGCGCGCGCTTCTGGACCTCTCTATCAAGCTCAAGACGCAGGCCGGCGGCTTCTCGTTCGAGTTTTCCTGCTCGTTCTAGCGTGGTGGCCGTCGTTGCATTGAGACCACTCATTTGGGTTTCAAAATCGCGATCCCGGACACGGGTGCCCATCCAAAGGGCCGCCACTCCGATCATGGTGACCACTGCTCCGAACGCGGAAAGGCGCCATCCCCATGTGTAGAGATCGTTCGCCCGCTCCAGAGAAATATCAAAAAACTCCGCCAATCCCATGGGGACCCCTCGCACTGGTCATTTTTGCTATTCTATGGGGAGTCGTGATCCCTTGGGTTAGTTTTACAACTGCCGGGCCAGCGCCGTGAGGGCGCGGGCGGCTTGGGCCGTATCATTTAGCAGATGCAACCAGCGGAAGCATTCTGAATCGGCCGCTCCTAGGGTACGGTGCCTAGGGGGAAAAAGTCATGCCAGCCTTTCATTTCTGGTTCTCGGGTGCCGCGCTATTTTTGGCGGGGTCTTTTGGATTTGCAATCACGGTCGGACTCGTCGGGATCAGGCAAATGGTCTCATATCGGCTGTTCAACATACTGATCGCGATTGCTGTGCTCTTGTCCGGGCTGGCTTGGCGTACTGCCGCAAAACAGGAAAGCGATTCGGATACGCAGGTCGAGCAAATTGGAGTGCTCCGTAAGGGCCTTCAGGCGCTTACCGATACGTTGAAACTTCCGGAAGGATTGTCAATCCAGGAAACCACCAGCGCTATTTTCAAGCGTATGGAAGCAACCAAAAACCAGCTCGATGAATCGAAAAGTATGCTGCTTCAGTTGCAGTCCAGTGTTGATAAACTCAACACAACATCCAGAACCCCACCTTCTGACGTTCTTTCTAATGAGGATGCCGATCCAATAGCATCGGCGCTTCGGCCTTTCGCGGCCTCTGGCGCAAAAGTATCCATCGGATATGCCGCCAGCGAACCCAATGCCTACCGTGCCGCGCAACAATGGCTCAAGATTTTAGCAGATGCCGGATGGCCGCTTGCTGATCAGGTCATGAGTGCGAGAATCTCGGCGCCCCCGGATGTTGGAATTAAAATATATGTTAAATCTGCAACGACGCCAGGCGCAGGCGTCTTACAACACGCATTTCTTAGCTTGGGGAAAACGGCGGATGGCATTCTGAGTCCGGGTCTTCAAGACAACGAAATCCAGTTGGTGTTTGGGGCGAGATAAAAATGCACTATCTAGCATCCCTCAATCGCCGTTCCGAACGGAAGAAGTCCTAAATCTCCTCCAGTACCACCCCCTCCGATTCCATTGCCGCAAGGCAGGCCAGAAAGAACGCCGCTGGCATGGTCGCACGCGCCAGCTTGTTTGCGATGCTGGCTTTGGTTTCCTTAAAGCCATGCTTTTTCAGCCTGTCCGCCAAATCCTCATAGGTTAGATCGGCGCGCTTTAGTTCGGCCTTGATATGCCGGGCAGCCCGTTCGGCCCAGTCCTTCTCAGTTTTAGCAAGAGCCATGCGATATCCTCATATCTCATTCGGATAAAAGATATCATATCTGATATTTTGGTATTGACAATGATATTATATCCGATAGGTTGTTCTCAGAAACGAGAACGCCTGTGGCCCCAACACTTCCTCCTCACCCGTGCGGCAAAGACCCTGAGCCTAGCTCTGGTGTTCCGCATGACTGACGGGGAAGCCGAGACGGCCTTCAAAATGATCCGCTGGGCCGATACCAACGGCGCCCCGGTTTGCCCGTCCTGCGGTTCGGTAGAAGCTTACGAAGCTCGCCGGCCGAATGGCGCGCTGCGCTTCCGCTGCAAGGGCTGCAAGGGTGATTTCACCATCACGTCCGGGACGCTGTTCGCCAGCCATAAGCTGCCCCTGCGGGGCTATCTGGCGGCCATCGCCGTGTTCTGCAACGAAGTGAAGGGAAAGAGCACGCTCGCCCTCAGCCGCGATCTGGGCCTGTCCTACAAGTCAGCATTTGTCCTCTTGCACAAATTGCGCGAAGCGATGGCTGAGGAGATGCGTGGCCGCGTGATCGGCGGGGAAGGCAAGACGGCTGAGGTTGATGGCGGCTATTTCGGCGGCTACGTGAAGCCCGCCAACCGCAAAGAAGATCGCCTCGATCGCCGCTTCGCTCAAAATCAGAACGGCAAGCGCAAGGTCGTCGTCATCATCCGCGAGAGGGGCGGCAATTCGGTCCCCGCCGTGTTCGGCTCGGAGAGCCAAGCCGCCTCATTCATCCGCGCTCGCATCGCCAAGGGCACCACGGTTCATGCGGACGAAAGCGGCGCTTGGGACAACCTGCATGAGCGCTTCGAAATGAAGAGGATCAACCATCAAGAGGCATACAGCCTTGACGGGGCCTGCACCAACTATGCTGAGGAGTATTTCAGCCGCCTGCGCCGTGGCGAGATCGGCATTCACCATCACATTGCCGGCGCGTATCTGCTCCGCTATGCGCAGGAGTCCGCTCGCGCTCAGCGTCATTCACTTAAATGCCCCCCCCCCCAACAGCCAGAGTGCATCCAACCGCAACCGCAAGGCGAGGGCAAGAACTCACATTTCCGGGTAATGGGTGAGTTTG
>JAQGKJ010000031.1 GCA_028290165.1 Bradyrhizobium sp.
ATTGTTTTCTCTCTTTTCTCCTTTCGACGGTGCCTGCCAGAGCGGTTCTTTTCTTATTCAACGTAATCGAAACAAACGTTCTACGCGAAAGTTCGAGGTCGGAGTTTTCACACAGCCTGGACCCGAAGCAGACATCAGGACACAACGCCATTGGCAAGTGCGAACCACGTCGTTGGCATATGGGGTCAAGACGCCGCCGCGCAGATCAACCGGCGGCTGGCGATGCGGCATTCAATGCCGCAGAAGCGACCTTCGACACGCCTTCCGGCGCGCGTAGCGCCACTCGGGTTGCGCATCAAAAATTCGGAACCACAGCGCTTGCAGGTACGGCGACGCCGATCTTCGGAGTTACGTTGACGGCTGACATCGCCGTTTGCCTTTCCGAGAATGTTGCCGCAATGGGCGCTTTAAGCCTGATGCTTACGCACCGCGGTCATAAATGGCTTCGCGCAAACCGCGCAAACTTTAGCGATCGTTTTCGCCCGTGGCTTGGTCGGATTGCGACCTTCGCGTCGATAATTTTGGTGCACAACCAACTGGCGTGCGGCCCGGCAAACCGGCGAACACGTAAGACGTCGCCGGCCGGGGCGGGCTCGGTCGTATTCAAACAAACGCAAGCAAATTAGGCATTCGCCTTCAACGATCACAGGTGATTTCTCGACTTTTCGGCTGTATTGAGCCTAGATTTTTTTGTAACTTTTTGACTAGCTTTGAGGCCGCGAGGGATCAATTTTTGCCCCGAGTATTCCAAGTTGGTCTTTTGGGCAGGATGTTATCTTAGTAGCCACGTCATCCAAATCAGAAGAACACCGACGGGAGGCCGAAGTGAACAGACGCAAGGCCGGTGAGGCAGAAGCGAGCGCGAGGGTTGCCAAAGACTACGCCACGCAAACGGCCTATCTCAAACTAGCCCGCGAGTTGCGGCGACTCACCGAGCAGTAAGAGCTCCAAGGTTTGGTGAGGCTGCCGCAGTCGGCGGCCCGAGCTCCGCCAGCTGGGTACGACGGCCGCGGGTCGCGTTGCCGCGCAGGTTGGCGACGAGCGATATCAGCCGAACACTCCCGACCATGCTAGTCCGAAGCACACCATTAGGGCGCCACCGAGCGCCAGGCTGGGCCGATCGGTTACTGCAAAAGCCACGGGATCGTCGTGCAGTTCGCTGCGCCCGCATTTCAGCCAGATCCGGCACACAAACAGGAACAGGATCGCCGGAAAACCCCAGAGCCAACCGGTGTTGCCATAGAAGCTCTGCCGGAATGCGTCGTTGATGATGTAGAGCACCATGATGAGCACGGCGGCCACACCCGTCGCCATGCCGATGCCCATGATGAGCGGCAGGTCCATGGATTTGTAGCCTCGGCCCCGGACTTCGGTCCCTCCGCGCTCGACGACGCGGGCAACCTCGGTGTGGCGTTTTGCGAAGCTAAGCGAGGCGAACAGGAACATCGCGAACACCAGAAGCCAGGGCGATGGCGGCGCTCCTGATGCCACGATGCCCGCGCCGAGGCGCAGCGTGAACAACCCGGCCAGAACGAAACCGTCGAGAACTGGTATGCGCTTGAGCGCGAACGAATAGAGAAGGGTTACGGCAAGATATAGCAGCACGACAGCAACGGTTGCCGGTCCGGCAAGCGTTGCAACGGCGATGCCCGTGAGCAGTCCGATTGGAACGGCTGCGATGGCCGTTGCGAGAGGCAGGCGTCCACTCGCCAGCGGCCGGTTTCGCTTCGACCAGTGGCTACGATCATCAGTCAGATCCCAGATATCGTTGACGAGATAGGTGGACGAGGCAACCAGACCGAGGGCGACGAAAGCGCATGTCGTCGCGTACACGGCGTCAGCGTGGGAGACTAACCCTGCGAGAATGAGAGGCACGAAAACCAGCGCATTTTTCGCCCATTGGTGCAAGCGCATGCTGCGCAGCAGCCCACGGATTCGGGACGGTCGCGGGAAGACCTTGGCGACGGTCGTAACACTTTCGGCGGCGCGCAGCACCGAAGTTGGTGCTTCGACAACGATTGCGTTCTCGGCGCGGCGCCAGATCGGAATGTCGGCGCGCGCGTCGCCGGCATAGTCGAAGCCATCGGGAAATCGTTCAGCGAGAACCAGTGCCTTCGCTTCGCCTTTCAGGTTGCGCACGCCATCGCTTCCGATGACGCCACGAATAAAAGGAATCCGTCGAACAACCCTTTCCGCGACCTTGGCGTCGGCGGCCGTGGCGACGTACACCGGCCGTCCGCTCGCCGCTATGTCCGCCGCGTACGCAAGCAGCTCTTCATTGAAAGGCAGAACATCCGGCTCGATGCTGGTTTCCTCGGCGAGACGGCGCTTGAGATATGCGCGGCCACGCAGCATCCAGAGGCCGGCATCGAACAGCCGCCACGGCGCGGTTCTCAGAAGCGCCAATACGGTCTCAAGCAACATGTCCGCGCGCACGAGTGTGCCATCGAGATCGAGGATCAGCGGCAGGGGCAGCGGAGCCTCGCGCAGATCGGAGAGCTCGGAAACACGCGGCTGGGGTAAGGTGGTCATGCGGGCCCTTTCAGCGAGTACGGCTGTAGAAATCCCAGCAGGGATGCAGCTTGTGTCGCGTAAATTCGCGTTCCAGAACGGTACGGAAGGTTGCTGGATTAGTGCTGGCGCCGGGGAGTACACAGGTGCGGAAAAACACGCCGTCGGCGGAGGCCAGATAGGCTGACGCTTCGGCTACCGAAAACGCGGGCACCGTGCGACCAAAATCCATTGCCAGGGTTGTGCCGCGTGCGGGCGTCAAGCCGAGAAGCCGCGGGAAAGATTCAGCAAAGTCGATGGTCGTATAGCGCTGCGCCTTGGTCGCGTAGCCAAGTCGCTGGAAATTCGCTCCCGCCTCGGCAACGCTGATAGCCCACGCTGCGCGCGTGGCCGGGCTCGTGCTCGCCGGATCGCCGTCGAGATCAAAGCCCTTGCTGTCGATCTCTTCGAGGTAGGGCAACCATTCAGATTGCAGACGCGTCATCAGTCGGGAGCCGGCGAGTGTGGCGGTCGGTACGCGCATGCCCGGAAGGAATTTTGCAAAGCCGTGATCGGTCGTCCCCTGCCGTTCCCGGACAAATGTCGAGACGACGCGCTTTTCGGTGACATCGGCAATGGGCAGGACGAGCGTCGCGCCGAGTACCACTGCGGCCGTCAGGCGCCACCCGCGGGTAACGTGCAGGCTCGGGTGGAAAAGTGCGGCCGCGGCGGCAATCAGTCCGACGCCGCCGGTGTTCTGACTCTCCGCGACGAGCGATACGGCGACCAGCAGCGCTGCATCCACGGCGAATGCTTCCCGGGCCAGGCTGTCGCGCACGAAGTTGAGCGGGCGCCGAACTGCTCCGGTGAAATCGAGTTCGCGGGCAGCGAGCACAACGATCGTGATCGTGACGACAAGGGGTAGCCAATTGCGAGCCGAAGAGGCGGCAAACCGGTAAAGAGCGCCACCCCGGTTCAATGCACTCATTGAGGCGATGTCGTGCAGATAGCCGGAGACCAGCCCCCCGGTGGCCAACTCGATCAGCCCCGCCGACACTGCGGCGACGAAGAGCATGGCGAAGAGTACGGCGGATCGCGCTCGTCCGAGCAGAACGGCCGCCACGATAAGGCCGACCATCGCGATAGCGGCTGTGATTTTGAAGAAGATCAGGGCGGTTAACAGGTAACCAAGCAACACGCCGTCACCATGGGCCTTTGGCAGCACATACCATAGGCCTGCCAGGAACAGGATCGCGGTGGCGAAGCGGTTGTACGTGGCAAAATAGCTGATCTCGGAGAGCATGGTGGGGTCGAGCGTGTACGGCACCAGAACCACTAGTGCGAGAACAGCGAAGCTTGCGGCGAAACCCCAGCCTGAATGAATGCGGAACGCGATGACAGCGAACGGCGGTACCATCATGAGCCACGCAACCGCGTGCAGGCCGACGAATGGCTGCCCGCCGGGAAAGAGGCGTTCGGCCAAATACGTCAGATAAAATGTCAACGCGCCGATCGGCGAAGCAAAATCCACATGCGGAATTTGCCCGAGGCCGATGCGATAGGCTCCATCAAGGACGAAGACGAAATCCCACACCGCCCGGCCGTAGGGAATGACATGGATCAATGCCGCCAGCGCCACGATCAAACCCGTGAATGCTGCAATCGCAGCGATCCGCCCGTTGAAAGGTGCTGCCCGGGACCTGATGAGATCGTAGCTCGCTTCCGCCATATCGAACCCTCGCTGCGTGCTGTGGTCGATATGGCCCTTTCGAGCGAGAACAAACCCGTTTCACGGGTTAAGGTAATTTTTTAAAATGAACTTTCGTCGCGCTGCTTAGCGGTCGTTCCAAATTGACGCTATTGGCACAGAAATGTCGATCGTTGGCACATAGGTTTCGACGATTAGGCGCGAAACAGTCTTCGGCTTCGCCTTTGAGGGATGTCTGCTATTGGCACTTTTCAGACATCGCTACTCTGGCCAACGTCCGCTTTGCGCCAGATGCGGTCACTGAGTACGTATGATTGAGCGAACGCATCGCAGCCACGGGCCGCGCGGCGTTCAAATTTCTCAGGAGCGGTCGATGCTGACAATGCGAATATCAGGGGTTGGATTCGGGGACATTATACCCAGCCGTCGCTATACCAATTGAAGGCGCGGGCGGAGACGACGAAGAAATCAGCGAAGCTAAAATCTCGCGGGAAAACTCCCGCTACACGGAAAGCTGGAGTAACCTTGTGCACGGCTTCGCAACTGTTTGCAACTTTGCTCCGAACTTCACGACGCGGTCACGTTCTGCTCACCTCTCAACTTTGTGAATTTGCAGCCGTGTGAACGTACCCACATGCATCTAGAGCTGGGCTTGGAAACCTGCACGGACCTTGCTCTGGTCGGTCCAACAGGCGACGTCGATCGCGATTTCGTTGCGGCAATGATGCCCCACCATCAGGGCGCGATCGAGATAGCTCGCGCGGAGCTCAAACGGCCACAATGACGAGCTTCGGCGTTTGGCTCAGAACATCGTCGCGCAACGAGAGCGCGAGATATCGGCAATACGCGGCACTGTTGGAGAGGCGCGGCCCCTGCAGACCAGTGACACGGCGGCACCGAAATCCAAACAGCGTCCGTAGCCCGCGCAAAGCTATGGGCACGGAAACCGCACTTGAGCGCAACCTGAATAACTGAGGTGTCCTCGCAAGATTGCTCTAGCATTCTACGATGAGCGAGGACCTTCTTCCCGATCTACGATGAGAACGGACCAACCATGATGACGACCAGACTGGCGATTGCCGTGCTCGTGACTGTGGAGCTGGCGGGTGCGCCCTTTGCTGCGGAAGGAAAGAAATACAAGCACATCAGGCACTATATCTCGACAATGCAATCCGATACTTATGGGACGTCCGGAATGTCGGCAATGCGATCCGGAACTTATGGGACATCCGGAACCTCTGTTGGAACTGTCACCGCTCCGTCAGTGGGGTCGTACTACTGGCCTTCGGTAGGCGTGACAAACGCAGTCCCCACCTGGAGCAACACTACTCCTCCCGTTCGCAGGTAAAGGGAAATGCCAACACGCCTCGCGGGATCCCTCGGATGGCTGGCAACCGGTGACCCATCCATAGTCGGCGGATTGGAAGCCCGACCGAGACACGCCCAATGCATCGCCTAGCTATGCCACCGGCCAGATGGTCCGGTGCTTCGCGATGAAGACGAACTTCATGTCGCTTCCTTCGCGGAGAAG
>JAQGKJ010000044.1 GCA_028290165.1 Bradyrhizobium sp.
CTTGCTCGATGGTCATGCCGTCGAGGAAGCGCGAATTGATCATGCGGCCATCGCCGTCAAAGGCGGTGTCCGTAATCACGAAGGCGGCCGGATCGACGTCCGGCGGGCACACCACGGGCGTGTTGCCGAGGCCGTATTTATTGACGAAATCGAGGTCGCGCTGGTCGTGCGCCGGGCAACCGAAGATGGCGCCGGTGCCGTATTCCATCAGCACGAAATTGGCGACATAGACCGGCAGCTTCCAGTTCTCGTCGAACGGATGGATCGCCTTGATGCCGGTGTCGAAACCAAGCTTCTCCTGGGTATCGATGATCTCCTGCGCGGTGCCGTGACGTTTGGCTTCGGCGATGAATTCGGCGAGTTTTGGATTATTTGCGGCCGCCGCCTGCGCCAGCGGATGATCCGGCGCGATCGCCATGAATTTCGCGCCGAACAGCGTGTCATGCCGCGTGGTAAAAATCTTCATCTCGCTCTCACCGGCCAGCGTCGTGGCCGGATCGAGCGCGAAGCGAATCAGCATGCCTTCGCTGCGTCCGATCCAGTTGCGCTGCATCAGGCGCACCTTGTCGGGCCAGCGATCCAGCGTATCGAGCGCGTCCAGCAGCTCTTGTGCGTACTTGGTGATCTTGAACACCCACTGGCTCATCTCGCGCTGCTCGACGACGGCACCCGAGCGCCAGCCGCGGCCGTCGATCACCTGCTCGTTGGCGAGCACGGTCATGTCGACCGGATCCCAGTTGATCTTGCGCTTCTCGCGTTCGGCAAGCCCCGCGCGCAGGAAATCCAAAAACATCTTCTGCTGGTGTTTGTAATAAGAGGGATCGCAAGTCGCGAACTCGCGCGACCAGTCGAGCGACAGCCCGATCGAGCGCAGTTGTTTCTTCATCGCCGCAATGTTGTCGTAGGTCCAGGCCTTCGGCGCCACCTTGCGCTCGATCGCGGCGTTCTCCGCCGGCAGCCCGAACGCGTCCCAGCCCATCGGATGCAGCACGTTGAAACCCTTGGCGCGCATGAAGCGCGCCAGCACGTCGCCGAGCGTATAGTTTCGGACATGGCCGATATGGATGCGCCCGGACGGATAGGGGAACATCTCCAGCACGTAATATTTCGGCCGCGGATCGTCGTTTTTGGAGGCGAAGATCGCCTTTTCGTCCCACTGGCGTTGCCAGCGCGGCTCGGATTCGCGGGCGTTGTAGCGTTCGGAGGTCATGGAATCGTAGGGCTTTTTCGTGGATTCGCGTCCGGTCAAAATGAGCGCGGACTAGGCCATAAAAGACTGCGATGGGTCAATGGGTTGGGGCTTGTCGAGGCGCCGTTGGCGGCATTCCGAAGACCAAACTTGATTCTTACGCAGTGGTCATGAAAGGCCGGCCGACTGCGCGGCTCGGTCTGATTGAGGTGCGATTAAGGGTTCCGTGAGACATTTGCCGTCGAAACGGAATCAGTCCAACAGATGGGGATCATCTAAATCGTGACTGTCGACGCGCTTGACGAGGTTGATTTCGAGTACGCGACGTCCGTCGCGGAAAAAGCCACGCGATCCATGGCACAGCAGCGCGTGCCGTCGACGCCCAACAATTTTCAGGTCTGGTTCAAGTATTCCGTCGGCACGGCGTCCGATCTCAAGCGGGCGGTCGATATCCTCATCGGCAACAAGCGACAGTTCGACGGCGCAACAAATCACGATCTGTTTGTGACCTATATCGGATCGCACGCCGGCGACGACGCAGCCGTCGACAGCGTTTCACAACAGCTGCATTCGGTCATGGCCTCCGCCAAAAAATTTCTGACAGCCGCGATCGCCGATAACCGCTCGCAGATCCGGGCCATCAGCGATGTCGCCGGCCGGAGCGAAGCCGGCCTTGATCCCAAATTGCTCGTCGAGAACTTGATGAACGAGCTGGCGAAAGCCGCTACGCGCGCAACCAGGCTGGAGACGAGCTTCGTTGAGAAAACGCGTGAGCTCGACATGATCCGCGAATCCCTGAGCAAATCGGAGGAGCGCGCCCGGACCGATACGCTCACGGGTCTGCCAAACCGCCGGGCCCTCGAGGAGTTCTTTCGCAACGCCCAGATCGCGGCGATGGAAAGAGGCGATCCGCTCAGCGTCTTGCTGGTCGATATAGATCACTTCAAGAGGTTCAACGACAATTTTGGCCACGGCGTGGGCGATCAGGTGCTTCGATTGATGGCAACGGTCCTGCGGGAGCGTGTTCGAGAAGGCGATCTGCCGGCCCGCTATGGCGGCGAAGAACTCATTGCGGTGCTGCCCGATGCCGAACTCGCAGCCCGCGAGGCAGTTGCCGAGCGTCTTCGTCGCGCGATCGCAGAGTGTCGCATTACGCGCCGTTCGACGGGAGAGTTCTTTCCAGTATCACGGTCTCCGTCGGTGTGGGACAGTTTCAGCCCGGCGAGTCGATGACGGATTTGATCGAGCGATGCGACCGCGCGCTTTATGTTGCCAAAAGAACGGGGCGTAACCGGGTCGTGACCGAGAACGAACTTGTTTCTGAACTGGCAACGGGTTAGCTCGCCAGCGCCACCGCGTCATCCGTCATCCGCACAAACCCATGCTCGACCACGGCGTTGCGGCCGCGGTGCTTGGCGGCGTAGAGGGCGGCGTCCGCAGCCTCGATCAGGTCGCCCGGCCGCTGGCTGTCGTTGGGTTTGGTGCAGGCGACGCCGACGCTGACGGTGACGATCTGGTAGCTCGAGGTGCTATGAGGCATCGCGAGCCTCTCGACCGCGGTGCGCACCATCTCGCCGATCTCGAGCGCCCGCTTCGCGTCGGTGTTCGGCAGCAACAGGCAAAATTCCTCGCCGCCATAACGCCCGGCAGAGCCCATGGTATCGGCGGCAATGCCAGCCAGCGTTTCGCCGAGCCTGGTAAGGCAGGCGTCGCCCTCGGGATGGCCATAGCTGTCGTTGAACAGCTTGAAGTGATCGACGTCGATCATCAGAAGCGACAGCTCGCCGTCATATTGCTGCGCCTTCATCCATTCGAAGTCGAGCCGGCTCTGGAAACCGCGCCGGTTGGCAAGCCCGGACAGCATGTCGATCGACGCGATCACGGTCAGCCGGTCATTGGTGGCGACCAGTTCGCGCTCGCGCTGGCCAAGCTGCGCCGCCATAGCGTTGAAGGCGCGGGCCAAGGGTACGAATTCGGCCGGCAGCCGGCCCGGTGCCGCACGCACCGACCAGTCGCCCTGGCCGAAGCGTTTTGCCATCGCCGCGATGACCTCGATCGGTTCGATGATCAGCTTCTCCGCGGCGACCAATGCGCCAAGCAGCACGAACAGGCAGACGAACCCGAGTTGCAGATAGGCGGTGCGGATCTCGCGATTGATCGCGGCGGACACCTTGGCTTCATCGATCGAGACGATCAGCCGCGTTTCGGTGCCGAGAATGCGCGCAAAATTGACGGTGCGTTTCGATCCGTCGACGGCGACGAACGAAAGCGAGCCTTGCGGCTGTTCCGAACCGAGCGCCTTTTCGGCAACGGCTGACAACAGCGGCACGGTATCCAGTCCGCGGCCGATCATACTGGCCTCGTCCGCGGGCGCCGCCAGCACGGTTCCCGTGCTATCGACCAGCACGGCTGAAATGCCCGGGCGACCGCCGAGATTATTCATGAGCTTCGACAACCAGTCCAGATTGACAGTCGCGATAATGACGACTTCAACGCCTGCGTCGATGGCGGATACCGGGTAGGCCGCGACCACGATGGGCTGGTTGTTGGATTTGGCGATCAGGAAGTCGCTGAAAACGAAATTGCGGGTCTCCTGCGCCTTTTTGAAAAAAGCCCGGTCGCTCAGATCGACGCCGACCAGCCTGTTGACCGTCGAGCATTCCACCCGCCCATCCTTGCCGACAATCGACAGGCCACGTATCCAGGGCAGATTGGCCGGGACGCTGGCGCGCATGATGTCGCAACCGCGGCCGATGCCGCCCGCCGAGGCGCGGACATAGGCCGCCGATTTCAACAGTGTCTCGACTGACGAGATAACTTCGCTCTGGGCGTCGGCACTGTGCTGCGCGAGATTGGAGAACTCGGAAGACGCCAGCGAGACTTGTTTGCTGCGGGCGTCCTCGAGCGAACGGGCGCGTTCCAGCATCAAGGGCGCCACCAGGATCAGCGCCAGCAATGCCAGCCGCGCCCGAATCCCCAGAAGCTGCTTGAGTTTCACTCTTTTGCGGTTGAAACTAACGCGTGACATCTTCGTTCCCCGACCCCACATGCAAGGTAGAGAGAAGGGTTCAAGAAGCCTTTCCCGAACCCGGTAAAATTCGAGCTAACCCGTAAATCTACGAGCGACGGACGTCATGGCGCCCCAAATTCCTTCGCCGATAACCGCGCATTTACCACACGGGCTTGCCACGGTGGAGCAAGAGATCGCGCGGGCGTGCAAGGAAGCGCGCCGCGATCGCGCGTCGGTGACGCTGATCGCGGTGTCCAAAACCTTCGATGCCGATACGATCGTGCCGGTTATCGACGCCGGAGCGCGCGTTTTCGGCGAGAATCGCGTGCAGGAAGCCAAGGCGAAGTGGCCAGGGTTAATGTCGGCTTACCCCGGCATCGCCCTGCATCTGATCGGGCCGTTGCAATCCAACAAGGCGAAAGAAGCCGTCGCCCTGTTCGACGCCATTCATTCGGTCGACCGTCCGAGCATTTGCGAAGCGTTAGCCAAGGAAATCATTTCCCAAAAGCGGCGGCCGCAATTGTTCGTCCAGCTCAATACCGGCGAGGAGCCGCAGAAGGCGGGCGTTGCGCCGGGCGAGGCCGACGGCTTCATTGCCGGCTGCCGCGACAAATATGGATTGGAAATTTCCGGCCTGATGTGCATCCCGCCGCTCAACGACGCCCCAGCGCCGCATTTCGCGCTGACCGCGAAGATCGCCGCGCGCAACGGCTTGAAGAATCTGTCGATGGGCATGAGCGCCGATTTTGCGATTGCGATCGCGTTCGGCGCGACGCATGTGCGCGTGGGTTCGGCGATCTTCGGGCAACGCTGACGCCATCTCTCGGGCCTACTCGAACCTGACTGACACCCTGCCGATCGCGCCGAAATCGGCCTTGAACAGATCGCCTGACTGTATCGGCAGCGGCGGGTGGCAGGTGCCTGTGGTCACGACCTCGCCCGCTCTCAGCGTAATGCCAAGCCCGCGTAGTTCGTTGGCGAGCCATGTCAGTACGACCAGCGGGTCGCCGAGCACGTTCTTGCCGTGACCGGTGAATTGCTTTTCCCGCAGCGTGATGGGCTTCTCCTCGACGAGATCGAGCGCGCGCCAGTCCGACCTCGTGGGCGCGCCGAGCACGAACAAATGCGCGCAGGCATTGTCCGCGATGATCTGGGCTGCTCCCGCGCTGACGAAATCCGAAAACCTCGAATCCGGAATTTCGATCGCCGGATGCAGCGTGGCAACGGCATCGACAACCTCGCGCAAGCTGTAGGCCGACGATCGCGGCGGCAAATCGGTCTGCATGCGAACCGCGAATTCGGGCTCGGCGACGCGCATTTCATTTCCCGCCATTGAAGCCGTGCCGCCATCCGCAATCACCGTCTCGGTGAGGATGCGTCCCGCCATCGGGCCATCGACATTGATGTGCTTTTGCCCCGCGCTGCTGGTGGCCGCGATCTTCCAGCCGAACAGTTTTCCGCTCGCGTGGTTTTCCAATCTCCCCTGGATCGCGTAAGCCTCCGTGCGGTCGCGCGGACGCAGCGACGCTTGGAGACCCGCGAACTTCGTTCCCGCGCGCCAGTGATCGCGCAGGATCCGTGACGCCGCCTCTATCTGATCTTTATCGAGCATTGTTTTTGGTATCCCGAACGGGTGCTCACTCAATCACAATTCTGGTTTCCGGTCCCAGCCGCCGCAGCAATCGCAACATCGCGGATTTCGTCATCGCGATGCAGCCGGCGGTCGGCCCGAAATTCTCGCGCGCCAGATGCAAAAAGACCGCACTGCCGCGGCCGGCAATCCGCGGGGAGCTGTTGTGGTCGATCTCGACAATGAAATCATAGAGATGGTCTTCGCGCTTGAGCCGGTCGCCGTCGCGCCTCCGATTCAGCCGCACCGGCTGGTTATAGTGGCGGCTTGTGGGGTCTTCGCACCACGCATCTTCGGGCCCGATCGCGCGAGCGGCCAGGAACGTCCGCGGTCTCGGATGGCGGTCGGCGCGCCACCATAGCTGCCTTGGCCGGAACGTGCCCTTTGGGGTCCCGCCGTCGCCTTCGCGCTTGTTGGCCTTAATCCCGCCGCGTCCGAGCGCCACCGGTACGGTCTGCCCGCCCGCGGTCATCCAGCCCCGGCGGGGGTTGCCGGCGGCCGCGCTGATTCGGATCGCGGAAAACGGCCGATCCCGCCGATGGGCCGTGTAAGTGTCTGAAACAAAATGACTTTCCATGCGAGTCGGAAGCCCTTGGTTGCTTCGTTGACGGCAAGCGTTCTATTTCACGCCATTACAGGACATTCATCCAAATGCCTGCGAATTCTGGAGTAGACTGCGGTTTGGCTTGTGAATCTGTAACAGACCCCTACCTCAATACGTACAAGGCCTGACGTAACCTGACTTCCCTAACTAAAATTCGGCTGAAGGCGCTTCCGCTTGCACCTGCCGGCCCCAAGAGGATTGTACCCATGGCCAACGCCCGCAAGATCCTGATCGTGGATGACGATACCGATCTGCGCGATACGCTGGTCGAGCAATTGTCGCTGCACGACGAGTTCGAGGCCTCTGCCGTCGACACCGGCGCCAAGGGCGCCAGCGCCGCCAAGGCCAATGCCCCCGATCTCGTGCTGATGGATGTCGGGCTGCCGGATACCGATGGCCGCGAGGTCGTGCGTTCCTTGCGCAAGGGCGGCTTCAAGGCCCCGATCATCATGCTCACCGGGCACGACACCGATTCGGACACCATTCTCGGCCTCGAATCCGGCGCCAATGACTATGTGGCAAAACCGTTCCGTTTCGCGGTGCTGCTGGCGCGGATCCGGGCGCAGCTTCGCCAGCACGAAGCCAGCGAAGATGCGGTGTTTTCGGTCGGCCCCTATAGTTTCCGCCCGGGCTCCAAGATGCTGACCGGCGCCAACGCCCGAAAAGTGCGGCTGACCGAGAAGGAAACCGCGATCCTGCGGTTTCTCTACCGGGCCGGCCAGCTGCCGGTCTCGCGCGAGACGCTGCTG
>JAQGKJ010000048.1 GCA_028290165.1 Bradyrhizobium sp.
CGTCGAGCAACGATTCAATGCGGCAAATCCGGACAAGGACGGAACCCTGGACGCCAGGGAATTGAATACAGCTGCGGGACGCGCGCTGCTGCGACTATTGAGGTAGTCGGCAAGATTTCGCTGACCGCTCGGAACATTGTCGCCGATCGATTCGGAATTGTTTCGAATGCGATCGGAGCGAGGCTTAATATTAAAATGTCGATATGAAGTGACAATGCCGATGTGAATGCTTGCGTCGCACACGAGGCCGATTTATCTTCGTTGTAGCGCGACGAACATCGCGCCGTAGTAGTTGGGAGACCCAAATGAGCTGGAAAACTCCGAAGATTGTCGAAGTGCCGGTGGGCATGGAAATCAACATGTACGCCTGCGCAGCACGCAAATAGACCGTATCGACGCGATCTGCCCGGCTCCAGAAGCGATCACTTGCTTCGAGCCGTGGCAGACGTCGCCGGAGCGGATTTTCAGAACGACGGAATCTATCTTGATGGGTTCATCCTGACCCCGCGTTCATCCTCGGCGGCACTCCGCACAATCCCTCTCAGCTAAAATTATCGCTGCCATCGGCTCAGCCCGGGCCTCGGCCGGTCGGACAATATTGTCCGGCGGATCGAGCGT
The DNA here is from genome assembly GCA_028290165.1 of Bradyrhizobium sp. Next base: position 619 of record JAQGKJ010000048.1, read on the forward strand.
TCCCGCGCCTCGCCATCGATCTTCTTCTTGTGATAGGATTTCCGATCGGTCAGTTATGCTGTCGCTTTCCATTCAACGGCTCTCGGATTGTGGATGCCTCCTGGTCTTGCCACGTTTCGGACGGCGCTCGCGTGTTTCTCGGCGCTGGTCCCGGCCTGCGGCTATGCGGAAGGCATCGATACCGAGCACCTGTTTGGCTTCATCATCGGCACTGATATCGGCGGCGTCGGCGAGCGGGAATTCCAGAGCCAGACCACCGGGCGATTTTCCAAAAGCGGCGGCGGCTATCGGGCGATCAACCGAGAATTCGAACTGGAGACCGTGCCCGTCAATAACTTCAGGGTGGAGATCGGAAGCGCCTTTGCCGCTCATGACATCAACGGCATCGCCGGTTTTGAGGATCGCCGGCAACTGACCTGGCAGGGTATCTCCGTTGATTTGCGCTATCGGTTTTTGGATCGGGCCACCGCACCCTTTGGCCTGACACTTGCCGTTGAGAATCACCTCAGCCGCGTAGATGAAGCCACCGCCGCCATCGTGGAAAACCACGGCACGGAGTTGACGCTGGCGGTCGACCGGGAACTGGTGCCCAATTTTGTCGTGGCGGCTCTCAATCTGATTTACCAGCCTGAATGGACGCGCTTTCTGGGTAGCGGGGCGGCCGAACAGGAATCCACCATCGGCGCCGGGGTCGCCGTGATGGCGCGTGTGCTTCCCGACCTCTTTGTTGGCGGTGAGGCGCGGTACTTGCGCAAATACCAAGGCATTGGGCTGGATGAGTTCACGGGCCAGGCGCTGTTTGCCGGCCCGACCGCATATTTCCAACTATCGGAACGTTCGCGGCTGACGGCCACCTGGAACTTTCAGGCATGGGGACGGCCGGCCCGCTCGAGTGCCGCCCTCGATCTTGTTGATTTCGAACGTCATCAAGCGCGGCTGGTGTTCGGTGTTAATTTCTAGGCGTCAGACTGGCTCCCGGGCTCAAAGGTGTCCAAGAACCAATTGCCTCCCGGTGTCTTGAAACTTGGCTCTGCTGGTTTCGTATCCTTGGGTGCTATCTATCCGGTGATGCAAGGATGTCAGGCATGAATCCGATAGACTTAATTGTGACCGTATGTGCCGTGCTGTCGCCGGCGACCTGCCAGGAGACGCATCTGGTTTTTTCGGGGAGTGCCTCCCTGCAGCAATGCGTCATGGGTGCGCAGCCCTACATTGCACAATGGGTGGGCGAGCATCCGAAATGGAACGCGGTGCGGTGGCGCTGCGAATATCCGCACAGCCATGACAAGGCGGACGCGCGCGGCGCGACGCCTGTGGGCTGATCACGGTTTGAGGCTGCGGCAAGGCTACGGGTTGCAGTCCTTCAAGTCTTTGTCGGCGATTGAGAACACGGCGTCGGACTTGATTTCAATATCCCGCACAAAGCATTGCCTCGCATCATCCCGATAGCCGACTTTTGCATCGTAGCGTCCGGGTTCCACGCCTGTGATGCGCAGACGCTCGTCGTGGTCAACCTCCTTGTCCTTGTCGTTCAGGGTCTGGTTGGCACCCCAACTGTCCTTGCCGGCAGGCGAAAGCTGAAAGCTGGAAATGGTCGCGGTGGTCAGGTTCCAGAACCGGATCCCCTTGCCCTGCGCCATGGATTGGCCGGGCGACGCGACCAGGAAGACCGCGACGACAAAGACAGCACGCAACATCATGACCTCCCGATTTTTCCTCAACCGTTCTTCTATGAGACGAGCCTATTGCGCCAGCCATGTTGACCCATCTGGAAGCCTTTCACGATCAATCGTTTCTCCGTCGGGCGTGTTCTCCCTATAATAATCGCATGGCTCCGAGCCCGCATCAGGAGGACGCGATGACACTTGCCGGATCGATGCACCGCAACATCTGCGTCATCGTCGCGCTGGCAGCAACAGCCGTTGTCGCACGTGCCGATGACGTCAACGATTATCCCACGTCGGCGCGATCGGAATATGTATTCGGCTGCCTCAAGGCGAACGGCGAAACGCGGCAGGCGATCGAGCAATGCTCCTGCTCCATCGACGTCGTCGCGTCCTTGCTGCCCTATGACCGCTACATCACGGCCGAGACCGTGCTCAGCATGTCGCAGGTGCGCGGAAATCTTGGCGGACAATTCCGCTCTTCCGAACAGGCGAACAGCGCGCTCAACGATCTTCGAAGGGCCCAGGCCGAAGCGGAAGTGAGATGTTTCTAGGGCGCGGCGTAGCTCGCGGTTGTGCGTCCCTCGCAATATCTTGCAGCTTCAAATCCCGGAACCGTCGGTCTTCCATTCATTCTGGAATACGTGGCCCTCGGTGTCCTTGGCTTCGACGCGGAAGCGCTTGGCGCCATTTGGCACGTAGGTGAAACGAATATTGGGATCTTCCGAAATAGAGATCCCGCCTTCCATCGCCAGCACCAGGCTGTCGTCCTGCCACACCCGCAATTCATTGACGAAGAAGGGCGGGATATAGAGGTGCGTGAGTTGGTCCATTTGCAGGCCGGAATTATTGGGATGACCGATCATGATCTGTGCCTCGCGAGCACCGCTGGCGGGGCCCTCGCCAGATTTTGCGAATTGCCTGAATCGCATCTGGCCGAGCCTGGCTTTCGCCTCGTCGGCGTTCTTTGCGGCCGGCGCCGAACATCCGCCGGACGCCTTCACGTAGGTCTTCGTCATGTAGAGCTCGCCGTCGCTCAGTTCGGCGACAGCATGGACGTCGGTATAACTGTTGACGCGCACGCGTGTGGAGATTTCCGATACCGAGGAGTCCTGTCCGAGCTCAAAACGCGCCGCCATCGGCGCCGGGTTCTGGTCGATCACCAGCGTAATTGCCCGGACGCGGCGAGTATCGCCGGGTGGAAGCTTAACGCGCAGGGTGACGGGAACGATCGCCGCGTCCTCGGCACGATACGGCATCTCCACGGCAATCATGCCCGCGCCGTCGTTCATCGCGCGGTTTTTGAAGATGTCCTGTACAAGGCCGGGCCACGGATCATAGGCGTCGGGCGCCGCCGCGGTCGGATGTACGCCAAACGGCAACGCGGCAAGGAGACTTGCGATGCAGAGCAGGCGGGCAGAGTGTCTCAACATGGCCGCGCTCCTCTCGACGATCAGAACAACTGACGTCAAAATATACTTCATCGACTGGGTTATTCCCATTCAATTTCCGAGAATGCTGCGGTCGCGTTGCGCGCATTGTAGTCGTCGAACAATTCCCATCGCGATCGTTCGGAGGCAGCAGCAATATTGGCGGCGACATCTATCGGTTTGCCTTGCGCGATCAGGGCGCGAGTATCTGACGCCAGCGTTTCCAGGTAGCGCCGCTGATCGGTAAGGGCTGCTGGCCAATCATTCACAGGACCGTGACCGGGAACCGCCCGCTGCGCGGAAATGGCGCCAAGCTCGCCCATGATCGTTAGCCAGCCGCGAATGCTGCCGTCGACGACGGGTATGTGGGTGAGAAACACGAGGTCGCCTGCGAACAAGGTATGGCTTTGCTCGTCGAGCACGGTGAGATCGCTGTCGCTGTGCGCTGTCGGCCACGCCCGCAGGACGAGGTTCCGGTGTCCGAGATCGAGGGCGAGGGTTCCATCCACCAGAACCGTAGGCGGGATGATGCGCACCTCGCCGATCAAATCATCGCCCATGATCCGGCGAAAGGCGTCGATGTAGAACTGTCCGCGTGCGGCCAGTGTTCGCGGCAGATTCTTGTGACCGACGAAGTCGGTTCCATCCACTAGGAATGCTGCATTGCCAAATACGTGAGCGGGGTGACCGTGCGTATTTATCACGTATCGGATCGGCTTTTCCGTGCGGGCGCGGATGGCCGCGAGCAACCGCCTGCCTTCGCGCGCACTGCCTCCCGTATCTATGACCGCGACGGCATCGTTGCCGATGATGAATCCAATATTGGCAATGGCTCCCTCATTCTCCCGGGTCATGAGCGCGGTTGCGCCCGTACGCACAAACAGTCCAGGCGCGATTTCGCTGACGCGGAGCGGTCGTTGCTCTTCCTGCGCAAGCGCTGGCGCGGCAAGCATCGCCAGCGCCGCAAGAAGAATAATTGAGCGATGAATCATCCGTACGGTGTCCGTCACACCATGGAATACGGAATTATGCGCAATGCATGGCGCTGCATCGCAGCAGCAAAAAATTCGCAGAAATTATTTTTATTGCACGCTCCAATTGACGGGCATAACATTTCAACGTTTCCGGCTTCAATTGGACCCCGGTTCACTGGATGGCCGATGGTCTTGTGGAAGTTGGCGGGCGCAGACGCCGAAAGTGTAGCGCGTAGCAGCTTTCGGGGAATGCATCCCGCAGCAAGATCCGACGCTGGGCGCATCACAGCCCGCAAAGCGAAAATAAGAACGTAAAGCAACCCTGGGAGGTTTCGTTATGCGCAAGGTGCTAATAGCAACCTGTCTTGGCGCCATGGCAGCATTCGCCGCTGGCGCCGCCAATGCCAACGACGAATTGATCAAAATGTCGCAAAACCCAAAGGATTGGGTGATGCCGACGGGCGACTATGCCAACCACCGCTACTCGAAACTGAACCAGATCACCGCGGCCAATGTGGGCAAGCTGCAGGTTGCATGGACGTTTTCGACTGGCGTGCTGCGCGGCCACGAAGGCGGACCGCTCATCATCGGCAACATG
>JAQGKJ010000067.1 GCA_028290165.1 Bradyrhizobium sp.
CGTAGTTGCTGAGATAGAGGCTGTCGTAGGTCGCGTTCGGCGAAGTCAGCGTCACGAACAGCAGGATCGCCGTGGACTTCTTCTGCACGGTGACGCCCTGGTTCTGGACCGACTGCGGCAGCGACGACAACGCGCTCGACACGCGGTTCTGCACCAGCACCTGCGCGAAGTTGAGATCGGTACCGATCTTGAAGGTGACCGTGAGCGAGTAGGTGCCGTCGGCCCCACTGTAGGACTGCATGTAAATCATGTCCTCGACGCCGTTGACCTGCTGCTCGATCGGCAGCGCCACGGTATCGACGACGGTCTTGGCGCTGGCGCCGGGATAGCGCGTCGTGACCTGCACGGTCGGCGGCACGACGTCAGGATATTGCGCGACCGCGAGGCTGAACAGAGCCACGCCGCCGATCAGGATCATCAGAATAGCGATGACGTTGGAAAGGACCGGACGCTCGATGAAGAATTTCGAAATCATGGCCTGTCCTATTTGGCCGATGCCGGGGCCGCTTCATTTTTGGCCGATACCGGCGCCGCTTCGATCTTCTGCAATTGCGGGTCGACTTTCTGGCCGGGGATCGCGCGCAGGAGGCCAGCGATCACGACCCGGTCATCGCCCTTCAGCCCGCTTTCGATGACGCGCAGCTCGCCCTCGACCGGTCCGGTCTGGACCTTGCGCTGCTCGACGACATTGTCCTTGTTCACGACAAGCAGATATCGTCCGGACTGATCGCTGCCCAGCGCGACATCGGGAACCAGCAATGCGTCCTGCTGCTGTGCAAGGGGAATACGGATGCGAACGTAATATCCGGGGAGCAATACCCGCTCGGCGTTCGGCAGCACGCCGCGAACCGCGAGCGTCCCCGTCGACTGGTTGATCGTCGGCGCCGCGTAGTCGAGTTTGCCCGTGTGCGGATAGCCGCTTTCGGTCTGCAGCCCGACTTCGATCGGCACCTGCCTGAGATCGTCCGATGTCAGTCCGCGCCGCAGAGCGTCCGCCCGGATGCGCAGGACGTCCTGTTCGTTGACGTTGAAATTCACGTAGATCGGGTCGAGCGCCACGATGGTCGCCAATGGCGTTGGCGAGGCGACGCCGACGAGTTCGCCGACCGAGACCAGATGCGCGCTGACGATCCCGTCAAAAGGCGCAACCACCTTGGTATAGCCATAATTGACCTCGGCGATCCTCGTATTGACCTGGGCCTGCTGCAGATTGGCCTGGGCATTGTCGCGATTGGAGGTCGACGTATCCAGCGTTGCCTGCGACACCGCTTGTCTGGCGACCAGGTCGGTCTGCCGCTTGAAATCGGCCTCCGCCTGCTTCACCGACGCCTGTGCGCCGGTTTCGGCAGCTTGCGCCTGATCGAGCTTGAGCTTGTAGGTCTCGGGCTCGATCGTGAACAGCGTCGCGCCTTCCTTCACGAAGGCGCCGTCCTGGTAGTCGATCGATTGCAGAAACCCCTGCACCCGCGCGACCAGATCGACGGTCTTGATCGGCGCGGTATTGCCGGTGGCCTCGAGGTAACGCGTGATCGTCCGCGTCGCGGGAATCCCGACGTCAACCTTCGGCGGCGGCGGCGGCACAAAACTATTTTGTTCGCAGGCACTTGATGCGACGCACGCAAATATGACGAAAACCATACGGAAGAAAACAATAGGGACGCCGGCGGCTCTCTGCCTAACGTAAGTGCTCAATTCGGCACATGCTGGCGGATGCTTAGGCTTCATTCCCGTGCCCCATTTATTTTGCGCCCGCGAACAGGCGTTCGTTCTGAAAGGAAGCTTGCCGCAAACTACAAATAGCACAATCCGCTTGCGGAGGAACCCGAAAGCTAAAATGATATCGCCGGTCAGGATTTTTTATCAGCCTTAATCAAAATCTCACTTCGGTTGAAGCGGCGGCTCCAGCGCGACAACGATAAGGATTCTTCAAATGTTCAATACGTTGAAACGTGCGGCCGCGCTTTGCGCGTCGATCGCGACCATCGGTCTCGCTGTTGGGACCCCGGCTTTCTCACAAGCGCCAACCGATGCACAACGCAGTGCCATCCGCTCCGAATGCCGCTCGGACTATGAAGCGCATTGCGCCAGTATCCCGCCGGGCGGCGAAGCATCGTTGCAATGCCTGCAGAAAAACATGTCGAGCCTTTCATCGGGCTGCCAGAGCGCCGTGCGCGCGGTAGAGCCACCGGCGGCGCCCAAGGCCGAGACCGCTCCCGCCACCGCACCGGCCAAGCCGGCCGCCGAGACCGCGCCCGCCGCTGCACCTGCAAAACCGGCCGCCGAGACCGCGGCGCCGGCTGCGCCGAAGGCAGCGGCGAGTGCGCCGACCAAGAAGCCGAGCAGCGCGCAGGTTGCCGCGATCCGCAGCGCCTGCCGCTCCGACTATCAAAAAGTCTGCGCCGGCGTGCCGACCGGGGGCGCCCCGGCGATGCAATGCCTGGAGAAGAACAAGTCGAAAGTCTCGGCGAGCTGCGAGAAGGCCGTCAGCGCGGCCAGCGGCGGCGGCGCGGCACCTGCAGCCGGCGGCGCGCCGGCAACGGCGACCGCCAGTCCCGCAACAGCGCCCG
>JAQGKJ010000079.1 GCA_028290165.1 Bradyrhizobium sp.
TTACCCTCGACCACGACCAGCACGTCGAATTCGACCGCCGGAAAGCGCTTGGTTTCCGCCTCGTATTGCCGGTAGTCCTTGGAATTGGACCGGAACAATTGGCTGAGAGAATCGTCGATCTTGATGCGGTCGATCCCGAACAGCGCGCCGATGAACAGGCCAACCAGTATGATGCAGGACAGCACCGGCCGCTGAACCGCGATCAGCCCCAGCCGCTCCAGCCCGAACGCGATGCTGGTCCCTCGCCGCTGCTCGATCTTCTCGACATGGACCTCACTGGCGCGGTTCTTTTCGAGCATGCTTTGTCCAATTCTCACTTCAGCTCAATTTATATAGCTTGATTTCCGGGGCGCGAATGAGGCCTTGATCGGCCGGGTATGATCGGCGCTAGCCCTTGAAAACATACGGCAAATTTGTCGCGACAGATGTAGCAGGTCTTGACGGAGTCTCGCAAGCGCACCGGCCAGCGCAAATCGACGCGTATCAGGGGATAATGGGCCTCAACTCTCGGATTTGTGACGTCCGTTTCAATTCGGGATGATGCGCGGCGGTGTTCGCCCCCCGCTTTCATCCTTCAGCGCGACACCGGTTACTCCACGGGCGAGGCCCTCGCGCACCAACCACGCAATCTTCGATGCGGCCTCACCGTAGCCGAGCCCTGAGCGATGGATGTTGGAAACGCAATTGCGCTCGGCGTCGGTAAGGCCGGCTCTCGGCGCGAAGGTCAGATAGGCCCCGAGACTGTCGGGAGCCGACAGGCCCGGGCGCTCGCCGATCAGCACGGCGATCATGCGCGCCCCGAGAAGAGCGCCGATCTCGTCGCCCAACGCCACCCGCGCCCCAGAGGCCACCACGGCATGGCCGATTGCGATCCCGTCCGCGGCGAGACGCGGCATCAGGCTGCGGACGAGTTCAACAGCATGCGCATGGACCGCCGTCGGCGACAATCCATCACCGATCACGATTGCCAGTTCGCATGAGCGGCCGCTGCGGTTCGCCAGCAGATCCTGCGACGCCGGATCAAGCGCTCGTCCAAGATCAGGACGCCTGAGATAATCCTTGCGGTCGCGGACACGACTGGAGACGGCAACGGCCTCAAGACCGAGATCGCCAAGGCCTTCAATCATGGCGGGAACATCGAAGGCGGTATGAACGGCGTCGCGGGCACGCGCGTGGTCGAGCGTGAATTCGAGCAACGCGCTGGTGGGCATGCTGGCGCCGGCCCGGCCAAGCCCAACCCGCGCCGGCGTCAGCTTGCGCAGATCCCATATCGAACGGGACGACGGTATCGGCGTTTTCATTTCCACTTACTCGGCAGGGACCGATGCCTCGCGCAGCCGGACCGAGTAGTTCGAGGCGTTCTGCTCACCGACCGAGGCCGCGCGCGCGAACATGATCAGGTGATGGGCGATCATGGTCGAGGAAATCAGACCTTCGATGTCGCCGTGCCGCAGCCGCGACAGCGCGAATTTCCAGAAAACCCTGCGGTAGTCGCCAAGCACGCCGACCTTCCAGAAGATGTTTCGGAGCATGATCAGCCCGCGCTTGATATTGGCCCAGCTTTTCTGTTGCGGACTTACCGGCACCTTCAGCTGGTTGCGATAGGTATAGTCCACCTGGTGTTGGTAGCGCGCGTAGAGTTTCTCGGGCTGATAGGCAACCTCCATGCATTTGCGCCAGGCAGCGACGACTTGATCGTACGGCAACAGGAAGTCGACGTTCGAATCGCGGCGCTCGTCGTGTACCAGCCGGTTTTCGCGCTCGAGGCGGTCCCACAACGGCGTTTTCGGCAGCGCCTGCAGCAGATTGATCGTCAGCAAGGGAATCTTCGATTCCTCGATAAAGGCGAGCAACGCATCGCCCGTATCCGGCTTGTCGGTGTCGAGTCCCATAATGATGCCGGAGACCACTTCCATGCCGTAGCTGTTGATGGTGCGGACACCCTCCAAAATCGGGACCATCATGTTGTGGTCCTTGTGCATGGCTTTGAGCGCGTCGGGATCGGGGGTCTCGATGCCGCAGAAGATAGTGACGAAAAACGCCTCGCGCATCTTCTCGAGAATCTCCGGCCGCTTGGCGATGTTGAGTGTCGCCTCGCAGGCCAGCCGCGTGACGTAACCCGTCTTTTTTTGCCACTCGATCAGATGCGGCAGCAGATCGACCGCCGCCTTGCGGTTGCCGATGAAATTGTCATCGACGAAATACACCGTGTCGGTTATTCCGCATTCGCGCAGTCGGTCGAGTTCGGCGATAATCTGCTGCGGCGTCTTGAGGCGCGGATTGCGGCCATAGAGCCCGGGGATGTCGCAAAATTCGCACTGGTAGGGGCAACCGCTCGAATACTGGATGCTGCCGAGAAAATACCGCTTGACCTCGGCGAGCTCATAGGCCGGGATCGGAAAGCTGGTCATGTCGAGGCGATCGGTCGTCTTCAGGACCACTTGTTGTTCCGGGCGTGACGGATCGCGCGCCAGCCGCGCGATCAGTCCATCGGTCGCGTCGCCAAGTTCGCCGACATGCAGATAGTCGAACGACGGATAATAATCCGGGCAGGCGCTGACCGAGGGCCCGCCGATCGCGACCGGCAGATCGAACGCATGGGCGCGGCGGCAGATATCGTTCATCTGCTGACGCTGGATGTGCATGCCGCTGACGAATACCGCTTCCGCCCATTCGAAGTCTTCCGTCGTGGCCGGACGGATGTTTTCGTCGACGAAACGGACCGGCCAGCTCTCGGGCAGATAGGCCGCAATCAGCAGCAAGCCCTGCGGCGGCATGAAAGCCTGAACGCCGTCGGTCAATGGATAGGCGTACTCGAACGTGCCGAAAGAAGACGTGTAGCGAGGAAAGACGCACAGGATGCGCCGCGCCGTCTCAATGCCCTCAGCTCTCATCGAACTTCCTCTAGACCTCATAATTTAACCACTTGTCTCAAAGCTGGGCTACAAATTCCTCAACATTGTGGCAACCGTCTAACCCTAAGACGGCCCAATGGTTGCTTCGGTTCAGATTTTAAATCCGCTTTCGGCAATCAGTCGCGACGCAAAATCGGGTAACTGCCCCGCGTTGCCGGCCAGGCGAAAATCGGCATCGGCAAGCCCGCTGCGAAGCAGCCATTCGTCGAACTCCGGGGCCCGCCTCAGGCCGAACAGGTCGCGGACGTAGAGTGCGTCGTGGAATGAGGTGGATTGGTAGTTCAGCATGATGTCATCCGCGCCGGGGACCCCCATGATGAAGGTCACGCCGGCGGCGGCGAGCAGCGTCAAGAGATTGTCCATATCGTCCTGGTCGGCCTCGGCGTGGTTGGTGTAACAGATGTCGACGCCAAGCGGCAGGCCGAGCAGTTTGCCGCAGAAATGGTCTTCCAGCCCGGCACGGATGATCTCCTTGCGGTCATAGAGATATTCCGGGCCGATGAAGCCGACGACGCTGTTGACCAGAAGCGGATCGAACGCACGCGCTACCGCATAGGCGCGCGCCTCGCAGGTCTGCTGGTCGACGCCATGATGAGCGTTGGCCGAAAGCGCCGACCCCTGCCCGGTTTCGAAATACATGACATTGTTGCCGACGGTCCCGCGCCGCAGCGACAATCCCGCTTCGTGGGCTTGCTTGAGAAGTTCGAGATCGATGCCAAAGCTGCGGTTGGCTTCCTGCGTGCCGGCGATCGACTGAAACACCAGATCGACCGGCTGGCCCTGTTCGATCAACGCAAGCGTTGTCGTCACGTGGGCCAGCACGCAAGCCTGCGTCGGGATCTGCAGCCGGGTGATGACGTCGTCGAGCAACCGCACGAGGCCGCCGATCACGGCCGGATCATCGCTCGAAGGATTGATACCGATGCAGGCATCACCGGATCCCATCAGGATGCCGTCCAGGATCGACGCAGTGATACCCTTCAAGTCGTCGAAGGGATGATTGGGCTGCAGCCGCACGCTCATCCGCCCGCGCAGGCCGATGGTGTCGCGGAAGGCGGAGGTCACCTGGCATTTCTTCGCCGCCAGGATGAGGTCCTGGTTGCGCATCAGCTTGGAAACCGCCGCTGCCGTTTCGGACGTGACCCCGCGTGACAATTTCC
>JAQGKJ010000105.1 GCA_028290165.1 Bradyrhizobium sp.
ACCCGGCCGGTCGGGTCAGGCGCCAGGCCGAGCAGGTAATAGAAGACATAAATCAGCAGCAAGCCCGAAACGAAAGTCGGCACGCAGACGCCAAGCGCGCAGAACAAGCGCACACCGTGATCAATCACGGAACCGGATCTCAGCGCCGCCAGCACACCAAGCGGTACTGCCGACACCAGCGCGATCAGCAATGCGGTGAAGGTGAGTTCGAGCGAGGCCGGTAGCCGCTCCCGCAGATCCTTTGTGACCAGCTGCCCAGTCATCATCGATCTGCCGAGGTTGCCGCGGCCGACATCATAGAGATAGAGCACCAGTTGTTCCGGCACCGGTTTGTTGAGCCCCATCTGCTTGCGGATGGTCTCGATCTCCTCCTTGCCCGTATTCGGCCCGGAGGCGAAAAATACCGCGGGATCCCCCGGCAGCACCCGCATCAGCAGGAAGGTGAACACAAGCACGCCAAACAGTGCCGGCAACGAGGACAGAAACCGCCTGCCCGCCCGCGTCATGGTTGCGCCGAAGGCCGCCATCATGCCGACCTGTTACTTGCGACCGAGATCGCGGTAATCGACCTGGCGGTGAAACTGATAGGTGTAGCCTTCGATCGAGGGTGCCATCACCGCATCCTGACTGGGCTGCCAGAGCGGAATCTGCGGTAGCTCGCTGAAATGGATGGCGTTGAGCTTCTTGCCGTCTTCCTCGTATTTGGCCTTGTCGGGTTCGAAACGGGCTTCCTCGGCAATCGCCACCAATTCGGGATTGTTGATCGATGAGTAGTTCCAGCGCTGATTGCCGGTGTAGAAATTTCGGTAAAAGTAATCGGTCGAGGGCAGCCAGGCAACGATGCCCTCGGTGAAGAAGGGAAGCTTTTTCTCGTTGATCTGCGTCGACATCTGCGCATCCGGCAGCTTCTGGATATCGACCTGGATACCGATCTTGGCGAGCGATTCCTTGATCAGCGCCGCCATCGGTTCGGCGGTCGAAGCCTGGCCGACATTGAAGCTGAATGTGGTCGCGAAGCCGTCCGGGAGGCCTGCCGCCTTGAGGTAGCCTTTGGCCTTCTCGAGGTCGAGTTTCACGGGCTGCGGAATCGGATAGGCGCCGCTCGATGGTCGGCCATCGGCCCAGGTCGCGCCGAACAGCGGCGACCCGCGGCCGAAAAGTGCTGCCTTGAACATGTCGTCATAGGGTAGCGCAAAGGCGACCGCACGGCGCACGTTGATGTTGTCGAAGGGCGGAATCTGGTTGTTCATCGAAACGAAGGTGACGGAATTGTATTGTGGCGTCGAGATCACCTTGAGCTTGCCCTTGGCCTCGAGCGACTGGATGTCACTCGCCTGCAGATCGACGACGATATCGGCGTCGCCACGCTCGACCAGGTTGGCGCGGGTCGCCGGCTCCGGCACCGACTGTTTGATGATCCGCTTGAAGAAAGCTGCCTTGTCGGCGGTACCGCGATTCCAGGCCTCGTTGCGCGCCATGGTCACCTGTTCGCCAGGCTTGAACGTTTCGATCACATAGGCGCCGCTGCCGGCCGTATGCTCCTTCAGCCACGCCGTCGCCCAGGGGTCATCTGCCGTCGCATGTTCCTTGGCGAGTTTGGAGTTGATGATGATGGGATAGACGGTCGCAAGATTTGGCAAGGCAAGCTTGTCCGGTTTCGGCAGCGTCACTTCGAAGGTCAAGGGATCGATCACCTTGAACTGGTCGGCGCTGGTCATCGAACCCGTGAGCAGCTGCGCCTTGCCGAGGACCGGCGCCGTGACCACCCGGTCAAGCGACCATTTGACGTCTTCCGCGGTGACCGGCGTACCATCCTGGAATTTGGCGTCCTTGCGCAGGTGAAAAACGATCTTCAAGCCGTCCGGGCTGACGTCGTAGGTTTCCGCAAGCTCTCCTGTGATCTTGTCGAGATCAAATACCCATTTGCCGTTGAGTTGCTTGCGGCCGAAGGAAACCAGCCGGTCATAGGTGCTCAGACTCACCGCAAAGGATTCGCGGGTGGAACCGGGAATATTCGGGTCGAGCGTGTTGACGGACGCTCCGGTCACGTAGCGCAGCGTTTCGGCGCGGGTTTGCGCCTGCACCGATCCCGCGGCCAGCGAAAGCCCGATCGAGACAACCACTGAAAGCAGACGCTTGGATCCTGCAACGGCCATCGATCCTATTCCCTATTCTTGTTTATTTTCCCAGAACGCCAATTCGAAGCAAGGGATATGCCAACCGGCACGCCGGTGATGACGATCCCAGCAGATCCGAGCCAACCATCCCAATGCAATACGATACACCGTTCAATGTCCCCCGCCCATGGCCGGCATTTACCGCTCGACCACCGCCTGAGGCACGTCATAGGCCTGGAACGACGCCCAATGCCGTTCGATATCTGCACAAAACAGGCCGCGTGTCGGCCCATGTACGAGCTTCGGCACCGCCGTGGTCATCGCATTGATCGAGGAGCCGGAAGGACCGAAGCTCATCGTGGAAGCGATGGTGAAGACATGGGTATCCGCGATCCATGGGGTTTTTCCGGTGATGCGCTCCGTCAGCGCGTAGTCGTCGGTGAGATAGAGAAAGCGGCCGAGGCGCGGGCTGCGCTCATCCAGTGGCGGCTGGTAGCGGTCAGCCCAGGTTGCGATGTTGGCTGCACAGTTTCGCAATTCGCGCCGGCCTACAAAGTTCATGTCGATACCGGTGTCGCAGATCACGAAATCGGCCGAGAAAACGCCCCTCGGCGTCTGCAATTCGACGCCACGGTCCGTCTTCTTCGCGGCTTCGATCGGCGCGCCGTCGTGCCGGTGAAAATTCTGATGGCGGGCACAGCGATCGTAGGTCCGCTTGCGGAAAGCCTTGCCGCATCTCGAGAACGGCGCGCATGAAACGCCAGCGCCAGCCATCATCCAAATCACTGAAATGGCGCAGGAAGCCGCCGAAGGTGAGCCAACGATAGGGCTGGATCACCTGGATCTCCGCGCTGCGGCAGAATAGATGCGCCGCTGCCGCGCCCGCCTCCAGCGCGGTCGCGGCATTGTCGAAGGCCGAGGCGCCGGCGCCCCCACAAGCACGTCCAGCGCCGGTCCGCCATTCGGCGCCTGCTTTGGGGCAAGCCAGGCGGCATTCGGATGCGCGGTCCTGGCAAGATCAGGCCCGAACCTGGGCTTCGAGAGTGATAAGGGCGTTGTTCATGCCGCGAGCCAACCGCCATCGACCACCATCACGGTGCCTGTCGTAAAGGACGACGCATCGCTGGCAAGATGAAGCGCGGCCTCGGCCACTTCGTCGGCTTTGCCAAATCGCTTCATGGCATGGCGATTGCGGGAGGCTTCGCGCACCGGTTCGGGATCCGCGTGACGGGCAAAACTGCGACGCAGCATCGGCGTGTCGATGGCGCCCGGCGCGATCGCGTTGACGCGTATGCCGTCGGTTGCAAAATCGAGTGCCATGGTCTTGGTCAGGCTGATGATCGCGCCCTTGGCGGCGATATAGGCGCTGTTGTTGCTGCCGCCGGCGATCGCCAATTGCGAGGCGAGCGTGATGATCGAGCCAGAGCCCTGCCGCTGCATCTCGGGCAGCGCCGCGCGCGACCACAGCCATGTGCCGCCGATATTGGTGCGGAACACCGCGTCCCAATCGGCAGGATCGGTCGTCAGGACCGTGCCGCCGCAGGAAAAGCCGGCCGCGGTCATCAGCACATCGAGCCGGCCGCGCCGTGCCATGATATCGCCGACCACCGTTTTTGCGAAATCGACAGCACTAACGTCGCCAACATGCACCGATGCTTCACCGTTCGCGCCTTCGATCGCGGCCAACGTTTGCTGCAAACCCGCTTCATCACGATCGACCAGCGCAACAAAGGCGCCCTCTTTCGCAAACAGCAATGCGCTGGCCCGGCCGATGCCGGACGCGGCTCCGGTGACGATCGCAGTCCGCCCCGTCAGTCTCATGTCAAGCCCTCTCGATGCCGTTGCCACCAGCGACTCAGGTCAGCCGCAGAATCGGCGCAGCCAATCCGCGATCGCCAGCCGAACTCCTGCGCCAGGCGCGCGACCGACAACGGCGCTCGGTCGGCGGGACTATGCAGGTCGACAGTCGGCGCTTCTTCAGACTTGGCCAGCCGGCAAACGAAGCCGGAATGCAGCGCGGCCAGCTCCTGGCCCCATTGCAGCGCCGGCCACTCCACGCCAGTTGAAATGTTATAAAGGCGATGCCTGGGCTTTGCGGCCTCGATCAGCAATGTCACGGCTTCCGCGACATCCGGTGCATAGATCCAGTCCCTCACGCCGGGACGCGGCAGAATGGCGTCGCGCCCCGCTTGCATGGCGGCGAAAATCTGCGCCTGCGGGCTCAGCGTGTCACGCACTTCCGTCGTCCGCTCCCAGGGCCCGAACACGGCGCTCAGCCGCACGCTGATCATCTCGCATTGCCAGAGTGCGGCCAGACGCGCCGCAACTTTCTCGGAGGCAAATTTGGTGATGGCATAGAGTGAAACCGGATCGCAGGCCGTCTCTTCATCGAGCGGCATGTTCCGGAATCCACTGCTACCGTAAGCTGCCGCACTCGACAGGTTGATGATGCGTGCAACGCCATTAGCCCGCGCCGCGGTCAGGATCGGCAACTGGGCCAGCAGGTTCACGCGCAAAACGGTCTCGGGATCGGCCGCATCGCGCTCCGGACCGGCGGTCACCGCGGCTCCGAGAATGATCGCCTGGTAACCCGCGGCGATCACCTGTTCCACGGCCTGCCGATCGGTGACATCGCCCTGGATGGCTGTCAGCCGTTCCGCGCAGCAGGCAAACTCCTTCGTAGCGGCAGGCGGCAAACCCGCGCGATCGAACAAGGTGACTACATGACCGTGCGCCAGCAACGATTCGGCAATATTGAGCCCAACGAACCCGGTGCCACCGAAGATCAGGATTTTCATTTCTCAACCGAACAGGTCACGGCGAACAGTTTACAGCAGCCTCGCACCAAAATTCTGCTCGGGATCCATGTCCGGCACCAGACGTCCGGTCGGTTTCGCCGCCTCGCCGCCGGTGCGTGCCAGGAAGCGGCCGGAGCCGGCTTCGACTGAACGCTTGCCGTCCGCCACAATGATGCGCCCGCGCGATAGCACGGTGACCGGCCAGCCGCGCAGCTTGCGGCCGGCAAAAGGCGTATAACCGGCAAGGTCATGCATCATGGCGTCGCTCAGCGTGA
>JAQGKJ010000122.1 GCA_028290165.1 Bradyrhizobium sp.
TTGAAGGCGTCGTCTGCTTGCGCCTTGCGAGCAGCGTTTCCGCCGATCCGCCGGCCTGGTTGATACGCAGCGCGGCGCGGCGCTGCGCGATCCGGTGCTGCAGCTCCAGCTGTTCGCTCTCGAACTCGTTGCCGACATAGGCGGAGATCGCAAGCGACGCCACCGCCGCCAAGCCTGCACCGAGCAACGCCAGACGCAATAGCCGGGGCACGTCGAGCGTCGAGCCCGCCAACCCAGTCAGCTGCCTGTCGAAGATCCGGACCGGCGCCGCCTCGCGTCCCGCTTCGGGCACCTCCACCAATCCCGCCACGGAGGCCGCACCGACATCTGTCGCGAACTTGAGCAGGGGTTGAATGATATGCGTCGAGGTTGCTGCCAGCGTCAGCCCAATGCGTTCGTTCGCCATCTCTACCGGAGGTGTCATGCCGAACGCCGCATCACCCGCGGCCCACGGCGTCAGCCGGTCGATCTGGGTTCGGACCATGCCGTCGAGGAAATCGGTCGCCTGCCGGGGAAAATCGACCGCACGGAACAGCACTTGTTCGGGCCTCATAAGGATATCAATGCAGCTACCACGCAGCGCTGCCTGCCACTCTGGAGTCAGAGCCGGCTCGAGGCGGCCGTGCAAGAGACGAAACGTCGCCTCCGGCAGAATTGTGCCCTTTTGTGGCGAGGTGACGCGCGCAGTGAAGCCATTTGGCTCGCCTTCCACGAGAACGATGCGCCGCTGCGGCACCACGCGTGTTGCGAAGGCATGCACCGCCGCGGTGACAGCCGCAATCCACGCTTCGAACAGGTCTTTGAGCCCCGGCATCATTGCAGTCATAGCTCCCTTGGCGTTCGCCGGTGCACGGTCACATCGTCCTGCCAGGACAGTACCTGGTAAGGCTCTTCTTTGCTGCGAAGAGTGATTATGACTTCCGAGACGCTCTCGCGGCCGTTCGGGAATCCGATCCTGATCAGCATCCGATAGGCTTGGCTCTTCTGTGCCGTCGCGTTCGACTTCGCCGCGCCGAGCTCGGCAGCGATGGCGGCGGCATCGTTCGACAACGTACTTCGATCGTTGAGAAATTGTTTGAGTATGAGCGGCGTCATGCCGGGCAATGCCGCAATTACTTCCGGCGCCGCGGTCAGCGCGTCGACACCGGACGCGCCGCTGAAGACGGTCACAAATGGTAGCGCGCGCTCGACCAGAGCCGGCGAGAGACCGAGTACCAAACTGAGCTCGTTGGCATGAGCAAACGGCGCCTGGCGCGGCGAATAAGGCCTGCCCGCGGCCCGATATAGCGCATCTTCATTTCCGGCCGTCTCCGGCGTTGCCTGAGTCCGCCAGCCAACGATGCGATCGGCGTCCGCCCTCGCATCGTCCTCGTTCGCGCCAAGCACGGTCAGTAAGCCAGCCAGCAGCTCTTTCGGAGCAGTATTGAGATCGATCCGTGCAGCCTCCGAGACAAAGGACACAGCGAGATCGGCGCCATTCAGGCGTGCGTGAAACGAGCCTTGCGCCGGGCGCGCGTCTTTGCCCGCGAGCTGCAATTGATAGGCTGCGAGTTCGACACCGGCCGACACCAACGCCTCCGCCTGCAAAGCGGTGTCGTTGGCAGCGAGCGCATGCGCCGAATTCGACAGATAGACCGAGAAAATCGTCGCCAGCGCCGCCAGCGCCGCCAGCAACCATAATACGGCGACAATGACGAAGCCTTGTTCGGAGGCGGAGGGCGCCGTGCGCCGAGCTGGTTCTGTCATCACGAACCACCCTGCTTCGGTGCTGGCCCGGCGCTCTTGCCATCGTCCTCTAGTGCGCCTTTCGCATCGTCCTTGGAATCATCGTCGGATCTTCCAGTGCTGGCGGGTGCATCGACATGAACCGGCGTCACTGTCGACACCGATAGCACACGTTCGCTTCCGGCATCCCGGACCGTCAGCATGATCGCTGCCGGCAACTTGTCCATATCATGCCAGCTGTCCCGAAAGACCCGGTCGGGACCGGAATACGAGAATGACAGACGCAGCGGCGGCCGCAGCAGCACCACCGGGTCGAACACATGAATCTGCTCCGACAGCGAAACGCCTGACGGGAGCGGCCCGAATGGTGCGCGCGAGCGTACTGTTACAAGACCGCCCTGATCGGTGGTCTCGCCGATCCGGACTACGTCGAGCCCCACTCCGACGTTGGGGCCGAGCGCCGTGCGCACGAAGGTGATCGACAGCGCCGAGCCGTCGAACAGCGGCTTTTTCTTCTCACGGTTGGGCGGCACGAATTCAGCGGAGGCGAGATCAGCAGCGATCCGCCGCATCGCCAGCCCGATCAATTCGCTCTGCTGGATGCGATCGACCCCGCGATTCCAGTTCGGGAGCCATTGCGCCGTGATGGTACCGAGCGCCGAGAGCACGAGGCCGGTCAGCGCAAGCGCCACCAGCGCCTCGATCAGCGTAAAACCCGCCTCACCAGTGCGTCCGCCCGCGCGCGTTTGTGTCATTGGTGCGGCCTGTGCATCAAGCGGACGGTCTCGAGATCGACGGTGGCCCCGGAAGGCGAGCGGACGCGGATCTTGACCAGCTCGGGTATCCAGACGACGTCGGCGCCGTCCACCGCCCAGTCGCCGCCAACCGGGCCGATATCGACCTGCCAGTGAAAGTCGCGGACCTGCCCGAAGAGTACGCCCGGAGCAAGTTCCTTGCGCGGTGGAATCGCACTCGCCAGCACCGTCTGCGCCGTTTGCATAAGCGCGACGTGTCTCTCCAGCGCCTGCACGCCGCGCGCGTTGGTCGACATTACCGATCCGATCGCGACCAATGAAACGGCAACGATCGCCAGCGCGATCAGCACCTCCAGGATCGTGAAACCGGCATCAGGCCGATCAGTTGGCAAGCGTCGGACGGGAGACAATTTCGATCCTTCCGGTCAGCCAGTTGACGCGAATTTCGTACGCGGTATCGAGCCGGGTCAGCGCGATGGAGCCTCCGCACGACATGCCGTCGGCGAAAAAGCTGATGGTCGACAGCGCTGCACGCTGCCGGCAGGTCTGCGGCAGCAGCGCATCGAATCGCACGTCGTCGGGAAAGCGTATGGTCTGTGCGGTTACCCCGGAGCGGATCGCGCGCGAGGAGGCATCGACCAGCGTCGAAACATCAGCGCGACGCCGGATCGCCGCGTTGCGATCGGCCTTCAGCAGTGTCGCTGCCTCGAGCGCATAGGCCTGCAGCCGTGACCGCGACGTGTGGTGCGGCAAGAGCGGTAACAGCACGGCAGCGAGCATGGCGATGAGCGCGATAACGCACACCATCTCCAGCAGCGTGAAGCCGCGCTCGTCCGCCCTATTCATTCCTGGCGCTCGTCATGGTGTCCAATGAGATATCGGCAGCGACGCCACTCCCGCCCTCCTGGCCGTCCGAACCGAAGGAAATGATATCGAAGGCGCCGTGTTCGCCCGGAGCACGATAGACGTAAGGATTGTTCCAGGGATCGTTGGGAACGCTGCCGCCCTTCAGATAGGGCCCGTTCCAGGCGGCAACCCCCGGCGTGCGGCGGACCAGCGCTGCCAGCCCCTCTGCCGTCGACGGATAGCGGCCGGCATCCAGGTTAAACAAATCGAGTGCGCTGGCGAAGCTTTGCATCTGGATCTTCGCCGCCTTGACCTTCGACTCGCTCAGATAGTTGAGCACGCGCGGGCCGATGAGGCCCATGATCAGGCCGATAATGGTGATGACCACCAGCATTTCGACGAGTGTAAAGCCCTGCTCGCGCATCCGGGTGCCTTGTTCCCGGACGCGCGGGCTGGAAATTCCGGCAGAGACTTTTTGCGACATCGCGATGTTCCTTGTTTCATCCAACGAGCTGCGTGACCGAGAGCAGCGCGGTCATGACGGAGACGATCAGCCCGCCAACGACGGCGCTGATGGTGACGATGGCGAGCGGCCCGATGATGGCTACGATGCGGTCGAGGCTGCGCTGCAGTTTCGCCTCGTAGAACTCGGCGA
>JAQGKJ010000756.1 GCA_028290165.1 Bradyrhizobium sp.
ATCATATGTGGGTCGAGCCGAAGAAGATGGACGACCTCGAAGTGGCGACGAAGGCACTGACCTCATCAGGACTCGATGGGGCAAAACTGCTGGCACGCGCGCAAGAGCCCGACGTCAAGGCAAAGCTGATCGCGAATACCCAGGCCGCGGTCGAGCGCGGCGCGTTCGGCTCGCCGACCTTCTTTGTCGGTAACGAGATGTTTTTCGGCAAGGAGCAGCTACGCGAGGTCGAAGAGATGGTTGCGAGCGGCTAATGCCGTCATTGCGAGCCAACGGGGAGAGAGCGCGTAAGCCCGCGAGGTTTGTGGAGAACCCAAATGCAATTGGAAATCCGCCCGTTCGGGGAAAAGTGGTAGAAGGGCGAAGGGGGAATGGCGAGCAGCGAATGGACCTTCTTTTATTCGCCATTCGCCATTTGCTATTCGCTATCTAAGAACAACAACAAACGGAGTTAATCCATGCGCATTCTCGTGGTCGGTGCCGGCGCCATTGGCGGATATTTCGGCGGCAGGATGCTGCAGGCCGGCCGCGACGTGACATTTCTCGTCCGGCCGCGACGCGCCACTGAGCTGGCTGACGCCGGCCTCGTCGTCAAGAGCCCGATCGGCGACGTGACGCTGAGGAATCCGCCGACCGTGCAGGCCGACAAATTGAGCGAAAAATTCGAGGTGGTGCTGCTGAGCTGCAAGGCGTTCGATCTCGACGACGCGATCAATTCCTTTGCGCCGGCGGTCGGACCGCAGACGGCGATCATCCCCCTGCTCAACGGCATGCTGCATCTCGACGTGCTGGACAGGAAATTCGGACCCGAGCGCGTGCTCGGCGGCCTCTGTGCGATCGCGGTGACGCTCAATGACAAGCGCGAAGTCGTTCACCTCCAACCGATGCAGTCGCTCGCTTTCGGCGAACGCGACGGCAAACTATCGGACAGGGTGCGCGCCGTCGCAGAGGCCATGGCGATCGGCAAGTTCGGCGGCGTGACCAGCGAGCATATCGTCCAGGAGATGTGGGAGAAGTGGGTGTTCTTGGCGTCGCTCGCGGCCTCGACCTGCCTGATGCGGACTTCGGTCGGCAATATCCTGGCCGTACCCGGCGGCAAGGATTTTATCCTGGGCATGCTCGATGAATGCAGCGCGGTCGCCTCTGCCGAGGGTCATGCGCCGCGCGCGCCATTCCTTGAACGTACCCGCGGCATGCTGACCACGGAGGGCTCGCAAATGACCGCGTCGATGTTTCGCGACATCCAGGCGGGTGCGCCTGTCGAAGCCGATCACGTGATCGGCGATCTGATCGCTCGCGGCGATGCGGCAAAAGTGCCGGTGCCTCGACTGCGCACCGCCTACACGCATCTGAAGGCCTATGAGAAGCAGCGGGGGTGAGGGGCCGATTGGCGTGATTCTCGTTATACTTATACGTCGTCCCCCGCTTTTCGCGGGGACGACGAAGATTTGCGACGACTTCAAAGATGCGCGAGATAATGCGCGAGCGCTTCGATTTCCTCTTCGCTCAGGGGATAGGCGACTTCCGCCATCGCCGCGCCGGCGCCGCCGGTCCGCTGGCCCGATTTGTAGTCGTGCAGCGCCTTAACCAGATATTCCTCCCGCTGCCTCGCCAGGCGAGCCACCGCTTTCGTTCCCGCATAGGTGTCGGTGTGGCATGACCCGCAGCGCCGGCCTGCGGCGGCCTGCGCGCCCTTTTTGGATAAATCGGGATTGTCGTCGGGCTGCGCAGCTTTCGTCGGCGTGAGCGAGGCGAAGTAGGCGCCGAGATTGCGAATGTCGTCGTTGTCGATCTGCTCGACGATCGGCTGCATCTGCTCGTTCTTGCGCGAGCCACTGCGAAAAAATACCAGTTGCCACTGAATAAACTGATCGGGCTGGCCCGCGAGGGAGGGAATATTCTCGGTTTGAGAAATGCCGGCATCGCCGTGACAGCCCGCGCACAACTCGGCCTTTTCCTTGGCCGCGGCGGTGTCGGCGGCGTGGGCGGATGATGCGAAGACGAATGCAGCCGAAAGCATGCCGACACACAAAATTCGCATCACCACTCCTCTCCGTCGTCATTGCCGGGCGTAGTAGTCTGCCTTGCGCAGACTACGTAACTTGTCTGCACTCCCGGCAATCCATCCCTTAAAGGAAAGTTTTCGCTTGATGGATGCCCGGATCAAGTCCGGGCATGACGAGCGCGTTCCATCACACGTTTGCCAAGACAAAGGGCCGCGGCCGCCCTGGAGCAACCGCAGCCCCTGATTTTTTCGGCCCTACTTCTTGTCGTAGCTGATGCGATAGATTGCACCGGCCCAGTCGTCGGCGACGAGGATCGAGCCGTCATTGGCCAGGATGATATCGTCGGGCCGGCCGAGATAGCCCTGGTCGCCTTCGAGCCAGCCGGACGCGAACACTTCCTGCTTGGCGTTCTTGCCGTCGGGATCGACGATCACGCGCACGATCCGCGCACCCTGATATTGATGCCGGTTCCACGAGCCGTGTTCGGCGATCAGGATGTTGTTCTTGTACTCGGCGGGAAACTGGTCGCCGGTGTAGAACTTCATGCCGAGCGGCGCCACATGCGCGCCGAGGTTAAGTACCGGCGGGGTGAATTCCGAACATTTGTGACCCATCGCAAATTTCGGATCCGGCAGGTCGCCCTGGTGGCAGTAGGGATAGCCGAAGTGCTCGCCGATCTTCGAGATCATGTTGAGCTTGTCGCTCG
>JAQGKJ010000162.1 GCA_028290165.1 Bradyrhizobium sp.
TGGATTGCGTTGCGCACGTTTTCCTTGATCGCCTCCAGTTGCGCCAGCAGGCGGTGCGCGTCGGCGGGATTGATGCCCTCGAGCGCGGTCGCGGTCAGTTCGGAGCGCAGCCCGCTCAGCTTGCCCAGTAACGGCCGCGCGGCCTTGCGCAGATAGAGCCGGTTGACGCGGCGGTCGGTATCGTCGCCGCGGCGGTCGATCCAGCCAATGTCGCAGAGCTTGTCGATCAGCCGCGTCAGCGTGATCGGCTGCATTTCCATCTGTTCGGCGAGTTCCGACTGCTTCATGCCCTCGGTGCGTTCCACCTTGGCCAGCACCGCCCATTGCGCGCGGGTAATGCCGAAGCGCGCGGCCTGCTTGTCGGCATAGGCGCGCACCAGCCGCTGCAGTTCGCCGAGCGTAAACAGGAAGTTCATATCCACGGGACCGCGGGACATCGGGGTCGCCTCCATAAGCTTCTGATATAATAAGCTAGCTTATGATTTTTTCATGGCAAGTTAACAGGAGGCTGACCCGCCGGCAGCACATGGCTGGACCGGCGATTCAGGAAAAACCACCCGCCATTTCGGATTACCTGGCAAAATGGTACACAATGCTGCGGTGCAAATCTTCAACTCCGGATTAGACGGACCGGACCAGCCGCGTTACATGACGCTTCAGATGATACTGACCAAGCCGACATTTCCCGCACCCGATCACGATCACGGCCGCTGCGCCGCGGACGCGATCGATCATGCCGAACGAGTCTTAAAACTTCGGGCGCAGAAATTCACGCCGATTCGCCGTCAGGTGTTGCAGGCGCTATTGTCGAGCCACCGCCCGCTCGGCGCCTATGAGGTGATCGACGAACTGGCCAAATCGATGCCGCGGCCGGCGCCGATCACGGTCTATCGTGCGCTGGATTTTTTGATGGACAACGGTCTGGTCCACCGCATCGAAAGCCGCAACGCCTATCTGGCCTGCGCGCATGACCATGACGCCGCCGCGATGGTGGCCTTCCTGATCTGCGAAGCCTGCGGTTCGGTCGGCGAAATTCCTGCTGCCCCGGTGGCGCAGAGCCTCAGCGCCGCCGCCCGCGCTAGCGGCTTTGCGCCGAAATTATCCGTCGTCGAAATCACCGGCATCTGCGCGCACTGCCAGCAGACCAAATAAGAACGCGGCGATAAGCCGGATCACGGGGTTTCATGTCTTCTGAAAAACTGGGTATTCCATCGGCCGGGCGTCCGCTCAGCCCGGGCGCGGTTGCGCTGATGCTGATGCTCTGCCTGAGTTGGGGCTTTAATCAGATCGCCGTAAAGCTGGCGCTCCCCGACATTCCGCCGATGCTGCAGGCCATGATCCGCTCCGCCGGTGCGCTGCCGGTGCTGCTTCTGATCGCGCGGCTGCGCGGCGTGAAGATCTTCCGGCGCGACGGCACGCTGGGCGTGGGCCTGTTCGCGGGCCTGTTGTTCGGCATCGAATTCATCCTGATCTTTCGCGGCTTGTTGCTGACCTCGGCGTCGCGCGCGGTGGTGTTTCTCTACGTCGCGCCGTTTTTCGTGGCGCTCGGGTCCTACCAGTTCCTCGGCGAGCGGCTGCGCGCCTCGCAATGGGGCGGGCTCGGCTTGAGTTTCGCCGGTGTCGCGCTGGCGATCGGCGTGCCGCAGGCCAATGTCGACGCCGATGTGCTGCGGGGCGATCTTTTCATTGTGGGCGGCGGCGCGCTCTGGGCGGCCACCACCCTGCTCGCCAAGGGAACGGCGCTGCGCAAGGCGCCGCCGGAAAAGGCGCTGGGATACCAGGTGGCGCTGTCGATCCCGATCCTGGGCCTCGCGGCCTGGTTTTCCGGCGAAACTATCACCCGCTTTCCCGGGCCCCTGGCGCTGTCGCTGATGGCCTATCAGGCGGTCTGGGTGGTCGGATTGACGTTTTTGCTGTGGTTCTCGCTGGTCCAAACCTATTCGGCCAGCAAATTGTCGGCGTTTACCTTCATCACCCCTTTGTTCGGCGTGGCGGCGAGCTATTTCATCATGCATGACACCCTGACGCTGGCCTTCGGCGCCGCGGCGCTATTGGTAATCGCCGGCCTTTATCTGGTGAACAGGCCCGATGTTGTCGGAGCAAAGGCGATCGTCCCGGATCCCAACGTTCCCGCCTGAAATCCGCTCAGCCGGTCTCGATCGGCAGCGACGCATCCTTTGCCCACTCACCCATCGAGCCGTCGTAAAGGGTGAGGTTGTCGTAGCCGAGCCGGTAGAGCTGGAACAAGTCGATCGTGGCCGAGATGCCGCCGCCGCAATAGGCGACCACGCGCTTGTCCTTGCTCACTCCTTGCGCTGCAAATTTCGTTTCCGCTTCCGCAAGTGAGATGAATGCCTTTGTCTCCGGATCGAACAGACTTGCCGCGGACACGTTGACGCTGCCGGGAATCCGTCCGGGGCGGCCGTAACGGCTTGGCTCCAGGCCTTTGTGCAATTGCGGTCCGAGCGCGTAGACGACGACGGTATTGGCGTCAGCGCTGGCGGCAAGCGTTTCGTGCTTGTCGACGAAATATCCTTGTTGCGGTTTCGCGGTAAACGTCGCCGGCCGATACCCTTTCGCAGGTCCCGTTTCGACCGCGCCGCCCTCGGCTCTCCATTTGTCTAGCCCGCCGTCCAGCACCGACAGGCTTTCGAAGCCCAGCGATCTCAGCATCCACCAGAATCGCGTCGCCCACATCGCCGTGCCGATGCTGTACAGCACCACCCGGCTGTCTGCTGCGATCCCATGACGGCCGAACGCGGCCTCAAGCTGCGCGATGGCAGGCATCATGAAGCGAAGCTCCGTGGTGGAATCGGAGAATTCGCCCTGCAGATCCAGAAAATCCGCTCCCGGAATATGCCCGGCTTCGAAGGTGTGTCGTCCGGGCACGGCGACATAGGCAATGTCGCTGCCGGCGGGCTGGTATTCGAGATAGGTCGTGCAATCGAACAATCTGAGATCGGGATGATCGAGGATATCCGCGAGTTCCGCTGTTGTAACAAGCCCGTCGCACCCTGGCATCTGCGTCGCCTCCGAACGCTGGGGTCCGATGCTATGGCGCGCGATATCGGATGAAAAGGCAGCATGCCCTTTAATCCCCTGATTCCGGGCCGATATACCGGTCAGGGATCGCGCAGCGGCAAGCGGTGCTTTCGACCGAGATAAGCTATTGAACAGACAAGAGAAAATTGCGGATTTGGATGAAGCCGACGCCGTTGCCATTGGCCCCTTGGTGAATGTCACCAAAACCTGATATTCGAGAGCCCATGAACAAGCCCGAAAAACAACCGCTGAACGACATCGCCGGTCCCAGCGCCCGGCATAAAACCACCCAGGTCATGGTCGGCAATGTCGCGGTTGGCGGCGGCGCGCCGATCGTGGTGCAGTCGATGACCAATACCGACACCGCCGATGTCGAGGGCACGGTGGCGCAGATCGCAGCACTTGCGCGCGCCGGCTCCGAATTGGTGCGGATCACGGTCGATCGCGACGAGGCCGCGGCTGCGGTGCCGCATATCCGCGACGGCTTGCGCAAGCGCGGCATCACCACGCCCCTGATCGGCGATTTCCATTATATTGGCCACAAGCTTCTGGCCGAGCATCCGGCCTGCGCCGAAGCGCTCGACAAATACCGTATCAATCCCGGCAATGTCGGCTTCAAGAACAAGCGCGACAGCCAGTTCACCGACATCATCGAGATCGCGATTCGGAACAACAAGCCAGTGCGGATCGGCGCCAATTGGGGCTCGCTCGATCAGGAACTGCTTACAAAACTGATGGAAGAAAACGCCAAACAGCCCGATCCGCACGAGGCGCGGGCGGTGACGCGTGAGGCGATGGTGCAGTCGGCGTTGCTGTCGGCGGCGCGCGCCGAAGAGATCGGCATGCCGAAAAACCGCATGATCCTGTCGGCGAAAGTGTCTGCCGTGCAGGACCTGATCGCGGTCTACAAGGAACTCGCCGCGCGTTCGGATTACTCGATCCATCTCGGCCTCACCGAGGCCGGCATGGGATCGAAGGGCATCGTGGCCTCGGCCGCTGCGCTCGGCATCCTGCTGCAGGACGGCATCGGCGACACCATCCGGATTTCGCTGACGCCCGAGCCCGGCGGCGATCGCACGATCGAAGTGCAGGTCGCGCAGGAACTGCTGCAGACCATGGGTTTTCGCACCTTCGTGCCGCTGGTCGCGGCGTGTCCCGGCTGCGGCCGCACCACCTCCACCACCTTCCAGGAACTGGCGCGCTCGATCCAGGATTTCATCCGCGACGAGATGCCGGCCTGGAAGACACGCTATCCCGGCGTCGAATCGCTCAACGTCGCGATCATGGGCTGCATCGTCAACGGCCCCGGCGAATCCAAGCATGCCGACATCGGCATTTCGCTACCCGGCACCGGTGAAACGCCGGCGGCGCCGGTATTCGTCGACGGCAAGAAATTCCGCACCCTGCGCGGCCCCAACATCGCCACCGAATTCAAGGCGATGGTGATCGACTATATCGACCAGCGCTATGGTGCCGGCGCGAACGTTCCCGGAAACACGGTGAGCGCGGCGGAGTAATAAAGCGTTAAGCTCCATTATCCGATTGAAGGCTTTGCCTCCCTCACGCCAATGAGTTTATAGGCGCCGTCATCCGAAATAAGCTGCAAGCTTCCACGGAGTTTATTTCGGAGTCGATAGACAAGGTTGTCAATCCGCATATTTTGTTCAAATGGCCGACGCCCTAGCACCGCTAAATTGAAGTTGACGGTGTCGCACTCGTGGTTTTCATCGACGCAAATGTGTCGCAAAAAGGCATGTTCGGTCGGAGATAATCTAAGCGTTTCTCCAACTGAGTTTGTGAGAATTCGGCTCCCTACTACAAACCTCCAATCGCCGATTATAAAGGTCCGATTGTTGTGCCCCTGAATGTTTTTCTTCCCGGGTCTAACGAGTTGAATCCTACGCCATAGAGCTAAGATTCTCGCACGGACGGTTTCTATGTCGGAGGGCTTCTGAATGTAGTCATCGGCGCCTTCGTTGAGCAGTTTTGTAGCTTCCGCGTCCGATGCGGAAAGTGAGGTATGCACAATAATGCCAGCGTTCGTCTGTGCGACCACCTGGCGAATAAATTCTGCTCCGATCTTTCGATCAGGTTGAGTTTTGTCCAAAACTAGATCGACGATAAAGATGTCGATCGCATCATTACTGAGGTAGCCGATAGCTCGGTCCATATCAGCGGCAATTTGAACTCTGCATTGACCTTGCACAGTGGGCATTCGCCAATCTTCGAGCCAATTCATTAGCCCGACGGCATACTGCAGTTCGTCTTCCACGATTAGCACCCTGGGAGCAGGGAGCTCTATCACCGCTTGGACGCCGTGTGCTCGCAAAGATTGCTGTGCGTTGGTCCGCTTCAAGTAGGGGCCGATCACTGATTCGCTCCCAATACTATAACTGATTATGGCTAGTCATCGGTCAGCCGCCGCCGGTTGATCAGAAGCCAAGCGAGCATAGCAAGCTCGGTAGATTGGGTACTCGCATGTTGCAGCGAAACATCGCGGCAGAGCAACAATGCGCTCAAAGTCAGAGCGTATGCGTAGAAGAACAATACGGCTGGTCCGGATTTTTGAGTGTTCATGCGTTAACTCCAACGTTTCTGTCTTGGCCAAGATTAAAGTCGATCTCTTAATTCCCACTGAACGATCCCCGTTCTCGCTGGGATCACTCGATTCTCATCAAATCCTGCCAGCAGCAGCTAAACAGCAAGTTAACGCGCAAAAATCACTCCCGGGGCACGTTAGGTCTGATATTGACCATATATTTCAAACGCTTAAGGTAAAAAGGAAGGCCGTCGGTAGCGGATTGCGCTTCGATCCATCCGGGCTACGATAGCCGCCAATCAAGAACGACCGGAGGAAGCCATGTCTTCACTCGCCAGCAAACAGGGCCCGCGCTATCGCCATACCGCCGACGGCACCGAACCCTATGAGACCATCGGCGTCCAGAAGCTGACCCCGATCATCGGCGCGGAGATATCCGGCGTCGATATCGGCAAACTGGTCTCCGACGACGCGCGTTCGAACCGCCAGATGGACGAGATCCATCGCGCGCTTGCGGAAAATCTCGTGATCTTTTTCCGCGACCAGCGCATCACGCCGCAGCAGCATCTCGCCTTCGGCCGCAAGTTCGGCGAACTGCATATCCATCCCGCAGCACCCCATGAGGGCGACGATCCTGCGCTGATGAAGATCTATGCCGACAAGGATTCACCACGCGTCAACGGTGAGGGATGGCATACGGACGTGTCCTGCGATGTCGAGCCGCCGATGGGCTCGATCCTTCATATCAAGCAATGCCCGCCGAGCGGCGGCGACACGCTGTTCGCCAATATGTATGCGGCCTATGATTCGCTGTCGGAGCGCATGAAGGCCTATCTCGACGGGCTCATCGCGCTGCATGACGGCGAGCCGATCTATCGCGGGCTTTACGCCAACTATGGCGTCGCCGACCGCCCGGCCTATCCGCGCGCCGAGCATCCGGTGGTGCGCACCCATCCGGTGACGGGCAAGAAGGCGCTTTATGTCAACAGCGGTTTTACGCG
>JAQGKJ010000188.1 GCA_028290165.1 Bradyrhizobium sp.
GTCGCCGGCTGCGAGCTTGAAGAAATTCGCCGCCTCCTGAACCGCGCGCCCCGAGTCATTCATGAAGGTCGAGGGGCGGAGCAGGATCACCCGCTCCTGATCGATCGTGCCTTCGGCGGTGGCGCCCTGAAAGCGGCGGCGCCATGGTGCGAAACCATGACGCCGCGCAATTTCATGGACGGCCATGAAGCCGATATTGTGCCGGTTATGCGCGTATTTCGAACCGGGATTGCCGAGGCCAACAAACAGTCGCATGACGCGGCATCCCGCACCCCATTATTTCTTCTTGTCGCCGCCGGCAGGCGCCTTGGCGCCCGCCGCGGGCGCTTTCGCGCCAGCCGCAGGAGCGGCAGCAGCACCGGCAGCAGGTGCTGCAGCAGCGGCGCCAGCCGCAGGAGCCGCGCCGGGCGCAGCCGCAGCACCGGCAACCGCCGCCGTACCGGCAGCGGCCGCAGCTGCAGCCGCCTTCAGTTCTTCGGCGTAACCAGACGGCGGCACGATGGTGACCACCGTCACGTCCTCGCGCGTCAGTGACCTCGTGCCCGGCGGCAATTTGATATCGGACAGATGCAGCGAGTAGCTGATTTCCAGACCGCTGACATCGGCCTCGACATATTGCGGAATGTTGTCGACCGAGCATTCCAGATCGATGGTGTGGGTGACGATGTTGACGGTGCCGCCGCGCTTCACGCCAGGCGCGCTTTCGGCGCCTACGATATGCAGGGGAACGCTGACGCGGATGGTGGCGCCCTCGCCGAGCCGCATGAAATCCACATGCAGCGGGAAATCGCGCACCGGATCGAGATGGAAGTCGCGCGGAATCACGCGGTGCTTCTTACCCTCCAGGTCGATGTCGTAAATCGTGGTGAGGAACCGCCCCGCCAGGATGCGCTGGCGCAGGTCGGTGTCGTCGACCGAAATGGTCACGGGGGGCTGCTTGTTGCCATAGATCACTCCGGGCACTCTGCCGGCGCGACGCTCTGCCCGGGCGGCCCCCTTGCCGCGTGCCGGACGTGCGGTCGCCTTCAATTCCTTGACGGTCGCCATCTGGTTAAGTCCTTGTTTTCTAAAAAGTTAAAGGCCGCATCGCGGCCCGGTTGCACTCCGCAGCAAGCCTCCAGGGGTGCGGGGGCTGCGGACGTGGCGGCGTTCTAGCTGCAAAGCGCGGAAATGACAAGGAAATGGGGGGATTTTTATGAGGTTTTGCGGCAACCTCCCTCAACTTGTCAGTGCCGCGGCTCGACCCGGCCCCGATGCCCTGAGTTCCCCGACCGCCCGCGCCTCAACCCACGGACTTCATCGGATAGATGGTTTTGCCCTCGGTCAGCATCGCGACGAATTTTTCGATGCGGGCCATCCGGGTCTCGGCCTTTTTGGCGTTGTGGATCCGGTAAAGGATCGCGTAGCGATTCCTGCTATCGAGCGTTTCGAAGAAGCTCTTTGCTCGTCTGTTTTTCGCCAGAGCGGCACGGAGATCGTCCGGCACCTGGGCCGTGCTTTGCGGCGCATAGGCGGCGTTCCAGCGCCCGTCTTTTTTGGCGCGTTCGATCTCGTTTGATCCCGCCGGCTGTATCCGGCCCAATTCGACAAGCTGAAGCGCCCGGGCGCGGTTTATCTCGGACCATTTGCTGGCGGATTGACGCGGCGTGAAGCGGACCAGCCAGTATTTGTCATCGAAACTGTCGAGCTGGCCGTCGATCCAGCCATGACAAAGCGCCGTATCAATCGCTTCCTGTTTGGACACACCGGCTACCCCGGACGATTTCTTGGCAAGCTTCAGCCACAGACCCTTCGACCCAACCGGCTGCGAGGTCAGCCACGCGTCCCATGCCTGCTCCGATTTGAAGGCCAAAACCGGCAGATCGCGCTTCGCATTTTTCATCGAGAGCGACGGCGATTACCCGTCCGTCTTCAGGCTGCCGACATCCGGCGCCGACGGCGAAATGCCGAGTTTGGCTTCGAGCACACTGATCCGCGCCTTCAGTGCCTCGTTTTCCTCGCGCGCCAGCCGCGCCATGTCCTTGACCGCCTCGAACTCCTCGCGCTTGACGATATCGAGGTCGCGCAGGATTTTTTCGGCCTGGTTGCGGACCACCGCGTCGACCTCGCGCTTGACGCCCTGGGCGGCGCCGGCGGCGTCATTCATCAGGCGCCCGATCTCGTCGAAAAACCGATTGCTGGTCTGGGTCATCTCAAAATATCTCCGGTCGGCGGCGCAGGGGTCTGCAAGTCACACAATGGCGATCCCGAAGGCGCGGTTCAAGGCCGGCGTTGGCCTTGAAAGGGCAAGTTGCCTTGTCATGTCCTGGTTTCCTTGCAATCGTATCGATACCCAAAGCAAAAAACCGCAACCTCAAGCGAGAAGAAACGCGCCATGATCGACCAGCAGATCGAAATCCCCACCAAGGACGGCCACACCACCACCTTCATCAGCCATCCCGAGCGCGGCGGACCGTTTCCCGTCATCATCTTTTACATGGACGCGCCGGCGATCCGCGAGGAACTGCGCGACATGGCGCGGCGGCTGGCGACCTCGGGCTATTACGTGATGCTGCCGAACCTGTATTACCGCTCCGGCGTCATGGAGCTGGGGCCGATACCGCCGGACCCGGAAGCACCCGAGCGCAAGCGGATGTTCGGGTACATGAATTCCATCAATATTCCGCTGGTCATGGAGGATACGCGCGCTTTGCTCGCCTACGCCGATGGCCAGCCCGCCGCGCGCAGCGACATCGTCGGCACCGTCGGCTACTGCATGAGCGGGCGCTACGCGATCAACGCGGCGACGCATTTTCCGGATCGTGTCAAGGCCGCCGCATCGATCTACGGCACGCATCTCGCCACCGATCAGTCCGACAGCCCGCATCTCGCCGGACGGAAGACAAAAGCCGAGCTGTATTTCGGCTGTGCGGAAACCGACGTCTACGCGCCGCCAGAGATCATCGAGAAGGTAAAGCAGGGCGTGAAGGAGCACGACGCCAATGCCGAGGTCGAGGTCTATCCCGGCACCCATCATGGTTTTGCCTTCCCGAAGCGTCCGGTTTACCACCGCGACGCCGCGGAGCGGCATTGGGAGCGGCTCCTGGCGCTCTATCGCCGCAACCTCGCCAAATAAGCCGCAATGCGCGGATGAGATTGCTTGCCTTTTCAGACATCCATAACAACCTGGTGGCTGTGCAGAAATTGCGAGCATCGGTAACGAATTCGTTCGATGCAATCGTGGTTGCAGGAGATATCGGCAACGCAAGCGCGGACGAATTCTTCAAGATTCTCTCGACCTTCCAATGCCCGGTACTCTATGTCTTCGGGAATTGGGATCACGAATTGAGCTACAGCAAGCTCTATGGGGACAATTGTCACCTCATCCATTCAAACGTCGTGACCATTGGAGACCTTCATTTCACGGGTTTCAGCGGATGCCCGACCAATTGGGGTAAAAACCCGATCGCGCGGAGAATGCTCACGAAGCTCGGAAAGACCGACCCTGCCAAGCTCCGTCTCGCCAAAAGTTCAATTCTCGAATTGAACCGCAAGAGCATCCGAAAGACCATTAGAGACGCCTCGGTCGAGCCGCGCAAATGTGTGATTGTAACCCATGAGCGTCTTGCGCGACTGAGCGACGAAATCCCTGGCACGCTTCTCCATCTGTTCGGCCACATCCACCGCTATTCGGATCAAATCTACAGGGGAACGAGATACATTGACGTGGCAACACTTGATCATCGCGTCCCGGTCCGGCCCCGCGCCAAAAAACGATGGGCAATGGAAGATTGCCGCAATGTGAACGCTGGCAATTACGTGACGATCGAAATCAGTTCGTCACAAGAGATCCGCGCCCAATGCGTGTACATGCGGCGGGAATATCCGGATTGGCTACCGCTTGAAGATTCCCGCAGCCTTGGGACGGACTGGATACCTGAAGAGAAAAGATGGGCGAATCCGTCTAAGATACCCACAGAATGACGACGCGCTAACGTGCACGAGCTCCAGCAGGCCCTTGATGCCCCTTCTCACCATCACCTTCCCGGTTTTCGATCCGATCGCCATTGCGGTCGGTCCGATCGCGATCCGCTGGTATGCGCTGGCCTATATCGGCGGCATCGTATTGGGGTGGATCTACGCCCGCGCGCTGATCAAGAACGAGAAGCTGTGGGGCGGGCCGGCGCCGATCACGCTGACGCAAATGGACGATTTCATCCTCTGGGTCACGGTCGGCATCATCCTCGGCGGCCGCACCGGCTATGTGCTGTTCTACAATCTGCCGTTCTTCATCGAACATCCCGCCGAGATCTTCGAA
>JAQGKJ010000210.1 GCA_028290165.1 Bradyrhizobium sp.
GAGCCCGCAGCGACGCGGCGTCGATGCCTCCACGAGCCGCGAGCTGGATGCTCTGCATCGTCAATTGGATGAACGAAGCTGCTGTAGCACAGTCCAGTGAGCGATCTATCTCACCCGCCGCTTGGCCTTCTTTCAGGCGTTCCGTCAATCGGCTGCGGAGCGCTGGAGAGACTTTGGCGCGAAGCGCCGCAATGTCGGGATCTGTCGAGCCGAATTCGCAGATGGCACCGACCCCCATGCAGCCAAGCGCACGAATATCGTCATTGTTGCTGATAAGTCCTAATAGCAGCGCCTCGACTCCGGCGATCGGAGAAGCAGCGCCATTGAGACGCTGTAGATGTCCCGCGGTGGTCGTCCGCTGATATCTCTCCAGCGCCTCCAGATAGAGCGCTCGTTTATCCTGAAACGCGTTGTAAAGGCTCTGCCTAGCGATCCCCATTGCCGTGAGCAGATCGTCGGTTGAAGTGGAGGCGTAGCCCTTGGCCCAGAACACGTCAGTGGCGCGTTCCAATGCTTCTTCACGATCGAATTCTCGCGGCCTTGCCATGAGGCTGACTATCGCCGTTATGGACTGATCTGTCAATAATGGATCGAACTCCTATGTCGGGCGGCCCGGGTCGGTGCAGTTCTGGCATGGACGGCCGCCAATGCCGACGCGGTTCGCCGCTCAGAGGCCGAGTCCGATCGGAGCATTCATCTGGATGACGCCGTGTAGGCTGGTCGCACGAGGCTCTCCGAGATCTACGGCAGATTCACCATGGCCTCGACACCGCCGACGAACAGGTCGTCAAGCGGTCGGAGGATAATCGCTAAAGAATCTGGCGGATCCCGGTGTCCGTCGCTTTCTGAATCGCGTCCAGCAACTGGTGGCGCTTGACGGCCGCGGCGGCCCGATCTCCAACCCGCGGCGCAGCGCCTGAATAACCGGGACGAAGCAAGCTCATGTGAGACTCGCGGAATGGCGGTTAGGCGAGGGGACGGCACCGTCGTTCTATTCGCCTCTCCGCCCAGCGAGATAGATCCGGGAGAGCCTGAGGTGCTCGGTCGCGTGATGGCGCGCATCTCCCGCGCCCGTTAACCATTCCGCCTCGCCACCTCTCCGCGCGAAACCCGTGGGGTAAATCCTGGGTTTACCTTCCGATGGCCGTCGGACGCTTGCGAACATTAACGGGTGTCTGCCGAAGCGCGAAAACATCGGTCTTCTTGATCAAGCGTGCCTAAGATTTGACGCACCGTACTTCGGTCCATCCTGCAAACCGAGCCCTCCCATCATGAATTCGACGAGCGCGTCGGTATATTGATCTTGTGTGAGGTCTTTCGGCAATGCCCAACCGCGCAGCGCAATCAAGGTCGGTAGAAAGGTCACAATATTGGCAAGCAGGCTGCTCTTCGCTCTGGAGGGCCGCTCGCGACCCAAGGCTTCAGTGACCAGTTCTTCGACCTGGTTGATCCAGCCCTGCACGCGCGCAAGCAGACTGTGCAAAGAGCGCCGGTTGAGATGATGGCTCTCATGATAGACGAGCAAAATCGCGCTGCGTTGTTCAACCATCACCCTTGCCACGCCGCGCAATGCTTCGCGCAAGCGCAAGGCGGGATCGCCCGTCGCGGCTGCGGCTTCTTCCATACGCGAAATATATTCGGCAACCACGCGATCGCAGACGAGGAAAAGAATGTCTTCCTTTGACCGCACGTAATTGTAGATCGTGCCCTGGGTGAGACCGGCAGCGCGACCGATGTCGCGCACCGTCGTCGCGTGAAAGCCTTTCTCCTGAAAGACGTCGAGCGCCGCACGGATCAGTTGCTCCCGCCGGTCTCGAATGAGCTCGGGGTCTTTCGTGTTTGTGCCAACGGACCGGGCGGCCGTGGCGCGCATGGTAGCTGCTTTCATGGCTCTATCGCGGTGTCCTCTTGGCTTGGCGGTGATTGCGGTTGGCGCACAAGATGATGCCGATCGGCCCATGTTGACATTCGAAGCCATTTGGAATTGACTGAGCGCTCAGTCAGAAAAAAAGTATACGGGAGGATGTGATGTTTGGGAAGGGGCTTCTCGGCTCGCTTTGGGCAATCGCCGCGCTTTGCACGCTCTCCGGCGAGGCGCGTGCCGACGAGCCCGGAATCACGCCGGACAGCATTACGATTGGCGCCTTCGGTCCGATCACCGGCCCGGCCGCCTATATTGGCCTTGCAGGCCGCGACGGTGCCAATCTGGCAATCAAGGAGATCAATGCCGCAGGCGGCATCAACGGCCGCAAACTCACGATGATCTTCGAGGACGACGGGCACTCGCCGACCAAGGCACTCGCTGCCGTGAAGAAGCTTATCGATCAGGATCATGTGTCACTGATCTTCTGTGTCGCCGGCAGCAACGGGACCATCGGCTCGATCGACTTCGTGCGCGAGAACGGTCGCGTGATGTACGTGTCTTTTGCGTCAGCACCAGGTGTAACCTGGCCGTTCGCCCGCAATCTGTTCCGCGGCGGCACGACCGAGGTCCCGCGCTATGGCGAGCTATATGCAGAATTTCTCCACGATCAGCTCAAGGCAGAGAAAGTAGCGATTCTCAGTGGCCGCGAGGAATATCCGAAGAACGAGGGCGATGCGCTCACTGCCCAACTGAAAAGCTGGTACCAGACCGAGCCCGTCAAGCGCACCGAATTCAATATCGGCGATAAGGATTTCACGCCGCAGCTCTTGGAAATCCAGGCGGCCAATCCGCAGGTCATCGCGATCTTTGGTAACCCGGCGGAGGCCGCGATCGCCATGCGCCAGGCCAAGGAGCTTGGGATGAATCAGCCTTTCTTCGTCGGCTCTAACATGGTCGATCAGGGGCTGCTTTCAGCCGCCAAACAGTCGGCGGAAGGCACGAGCGGGTTCGCGCTTATCCCGCTGCTGCCGACGTCATCGAACCCAGAGATGAAATCCTGGCTGGCGAAGTGGAAGCAAGAATATCCCAACCTGCCGGTCGGGCGACCCAACACCTTCGACCTGCTTGCTTATGCCGACATGTATGTGCTGGCCGATGCGCTCAAACGCGCCGGGCGCGATCTCTCCACTGAAAAGCTGATTGACGCGCTCGAAGCCACGAAAGAATACCGTGTTGGCTCTATCGCCACTCC
Source organism: Bradyrhizobium sp. (assembly GCA_028290165.1). The sequence continues at coordinate 3,117 of JAQGKJ010000210.1, forward strand.
GCGCACGTTCACCAAGAAGCATCATATCGGAAATCTGCGTTTGCAGGCCATGCAGGTGAAGGACGGTGAATGGCAGCCCGTCGCCTTCGAAGGCAAACACGAGAGCGACATCCTCAAGCGCTACGAGTAACAAGATGACGCAAGTGATGCGTGTGAAGGCGGCCTTATGACCTTGCAGATCGTCCTGCAGCTGGCGCTGTCGGGGCTGAGCATCGGCAGTATCTATGCGCTCGTCGGTCTCGCTTTGGTGCTGCCGTTCAAGGCGAGTGGCGTCGTCAACTTCGCACAGGGCGAGATCGTCACCTTTGGCGCCTATCTCGCCTTGATCCTCTCGGGCCTGGGGTTGCCCTATCTGGTGGTGGTCCCGCTCGTTCTTATGGGCGCCGCTGTGTTCGGCATAGTCATCGAGCGTTTCCTGATCCGGCCAATCGTGAACGAATCGGAGTTCACTTTGGTCATCGTCACCTTCGCGATCGGCTTCATCATCAAGGCAGCGATCCGCCTGCATTGGCAGGACAACACCTTTACGATCGACGCGCCCTTTGTCGGACCGCCCCTAGTGCTCGGTGTGTTAAGGCTCAATCCGGCCTATCTGGTCTTTATACTCAGTACCATCGTGGTCGTTACCGCGTTGTTCCTGTTCTTCGGCTACAGCAAATTCGGCAAGGCCATGCGCGCTACTACGCTCGATTCGATCGCAGCACGGCTCATGGGCATTCGCATCGGCCTGGTATTCTCGGCGGCCTGGGCGCTATCGACCATGCTCGGCGCGTTTGTCGGGCTCCTGCTGGCGCCGCTGATTGGAATTAATCCCGAAATCGGTCATCTTATTCTCAAGGGACTGGTGGCGGCGGTGATCGGCGGCTTTTCCAGCCTGGGCGGCGCCGTAATCGGCGGGCTTCTGCTTGGCCTGCTCGAGACTTATACCGGCGCCTTCCTTGGCGCCACCTTCAAGAATCTGGTGCCCTTCGGTGTGCTCATTCTGCTGCTGTTGCTGCGCCCGCAGGGTCTTGCGGGCGTCTCCAGAGCTCAGCGGGTATAGCGATGCGCGCTCGCGTCCTGCTCATCCTTGCCGGTCTTGCGCTTCTCGCCGCATTGCCGCTCGTTGCCACGAGCTACTATCTCTATTTGGCTGAACTCGCGATGATCAATGTCATCATTGCCGTCGGCCTCAATTTGCTCAGCGGCAATTGCGGTCAAATTTCGCTGTGCAACGCTTCATTCATGGCGGTCGGTGCCTATTGTACTGCGATGTTTACAACCCGTCTCGGGTTGCCGACGCTGATTGCACTACCGCTGAGCGTGATCATTGCGTCGCTTCTTGGTGCCGCGCTCGGCTACCCGGCGCGGCGGCT
>JAQGKJ010000224.1 GCA_028290165.1 Bradyrhizobium sp.
CGACCGCTCTCGTACATGCCGCCCACATACGATTGAGCCTTGGCGCTCCCGCTCTCGGCGAACGGTTTGAGCCGCGCCATCGCGAGCTTGTATTTCTGTGCCAGAAACGCATTTACGCCTTCGGTAAAGTCGGTGCTGATTTCGATAACACGGGGAGCCGATTTCGGCGTCAGGCCGATCGGTTCGTGGTTGAACTCGTTGAACTTGTCTAAGCCTGCCTTGATCGCTGCGGCGAATTCCCCCGGACAAACCGCTGCGTCGAAACTCAGCCGGACGACAGCGCTGGAACGCATTGTCCGGCCGTCGAGCACGGCGGTCCCATTTACCTCGATGCGACCGCTGGCGGCTCCATACGCCGTCCTGCCGTTGAAGCTTCTTTCATAGGCGATGGGCGCCGGTTTTTCGTGGAAATTGATTCCCTCGGGCACGGTGAGCGAGCCGGTCTCCCGGTATTCCAGCGCGCGGCAAGGAAAGGGGCGGTCGGTCGTACCCCCGGTACTTAATAGCAACAGCGAGGGCCGAGGATCGGTCAACGGCAGCATCCTGACGCGCTCCGGTCCATCGAGGCCGACAGGCTTGCTGATCTGAAACGTGGCGGTGATAGCGTAACTCTCGGACAGCTCGCGCGGGTTCGGGAAGCTGTAGTCGCCGGTACCGCTCAGCCCCGCTTGCTCGATCAGCTTCCTGGCGGCGCCCGGCCGGTCCACCGCTTCCAACCCTTGCGCGACCGAACGCCCTATCAGCGCACCGAGACCGGTTCCGGACAAGATCGAGCGGGCGCGGCGCGTGCCGTCACTGAGCAGCGTGTAGTCGGTATCCGCCGCCAGCACGAAGCGGTCCGGCTTCGCCACCGGAATGCGAGCGACCGTGCCTTTGTCGATATTGAGGGCTGGCTTGCCGCCGAGATTCGGCGGCAATGAGCCGAAGGCCAAAAGCGATACCGTCGGATCAAGATACTGGTCGATCTCGGGCACATAAACGATGGCGTGGTTGAAATTCGGGGTAGCGACGTCTGTAAGCGTGTATTGCGCGTCGGCATTCACTGCAACGAGATTGGCTTCTATCCCTTGAGCGACGAGCAGCGCTTTGAGGATCGTCGCGTGCGCCTTGCAGTCGCCGTAGCGCGAAGCAAGCACTGCCGATGCAGGCTGCGAAGTCCAACCGCCGTCCTCAAACCCGATCCCGACGTAACGGATGTTCTGTGCTACCCAGTTGTGGATTCGCTCCACTTTGTGGCGCGTATCCGTGGCATCGCCGACAATCTCGGTCGAGAGCTTCCGCAACGTCTCGTCAGGTACTGCCATGGGAGCGTTACGGGCATTCAGCATGGCCGCGAAAGCAGCATAGTCCGCGAAGGTGCTGACCTCGAAACGCCGGGCGTCGTCAAATGAGTCAATATTCATCTGGCGCGGCTTCGGCGTGTCCTGTCTCATCCGCACATGATGAATGACCCGATTGCCTGACCTCTCTTCGCTGTGCTCGACGTTCCGCCCGGCGATATGCAATGGCCTGGAGGCCGGCCCATCGAGGGTAATTTCGATCAACTCGGGAGGTTGATCTGCCGGCTGGATCCAATAGCGTGCAAACTCTCCAGCGAATTCGGGCCTCTTTGCCTTGATGATGAGGCGTCCCCTTACCTTGTCGCCAGGCGCGACATTTGAATAGGCGATGATCCTGTTTCGCTCCTCGTCGAAATAGGGTGAGGAGGTAGCCGCCGATGCCGGTTGGTCGCGGATGGCGCGCTTGTCGACTGCGATCACACTCCCGTCCGGCTTTAGGGTAGCAAGGTCATCGGAGGCCAATTCGTTGAAATAGCTGTTATAGGCAAAGGTTTGCTGTGAGATGGCCTCGGCACCTTTGTCATCGAGCGCCTGGATTTCGAACTCGAAAACGGTCGTGCTCAATCCCTGTTCGTCGAAAGTGACGTCGTAACGGGTGACCGTTCGCCGCCAGCCTGGATCGACCCAGACGGACTCGTGATACGCGGCAGTCGTGTCCGCGGCGTTGGCAGTAACGAAGGTTGACGAGACCAGCAGCAACAACAAAGCCGGATAGATACGCGCGATCATGATGCTGAAAGCCCCGCGGGTGACCGTTACATCGGTTGCTCAGCTAAACATGAGGAAATTACCGCCTATATCCATAGATAGAAAAACTTTTATCTTCTCTCACAAGGTGTGATGAAGCTTGCCGAGATTGGCCGTTGCTGCACGACTTGTTCTGCCGTCGTCGCGAGGTCTGATGCCTAGACCACCCGCCACAGCCATTCAAGGATTTGCCCGATCACATCGCCGAACAGCAAAAGCGCCGCCGACCAGACCAGCGCCGATACCCAATTGGCGAGCTGAAAACTCCAATACGGCATCTCGAAGATTCCGGCTGCCAGCGGCACCGAAGCCCGCAGCGGTCCGAAAAAACGCCCGATGAAAATGCTCGGTACGCCCCAGGTTTTCACGAAGGCCTCGCCGCGCGGCAGGATCTCCGGATAACGCGACAGCGGCCACATCTGCGCGACGTGCTCCTTGTATTTGAAGCCGAACCAGTAGGAGACCCAATCGCCGAGCGCAGCTCCAATTCCACCGGCGATCCAGAGCGGCCAGAAGCTGATTCCGCTGGCGCCGATCAGTGCGCCGATCGCGACCAGCGCGCCCCAGGCCGGGATCAACAGCGAAATGAAGGCAAGCGATTCCCCGAACGCCAGCACCAGAACGATCGGTGCGGCCCACGCCTGATGGTCGCGCACGAAGTCGGCGAGCGCGCGCGCAAAGTCTTCCATTCCGAACAGCCCTTCCCCGCCCCGTTTTGGGGCCTTTAGAACCCTGCTATATGTTCAATGCCCGGGAACAGGTAAGCCAGCCTCTTCCGTGACATCAAGTCACAAAGGCGGGGATAACGCGTGAGTTCAGACCTAGACAAACCAGTTTTCAATCACACCAACGAGAGAGATATCGATGATCGGGTCGCTGATGATGTGCGTGGGCGCGCTGGTTTTGCTGGTCGGGATGCTGGCCGGCATCGTGATGGGCATCCAGCAGGATTTCACGCTGGCGCCCGCGCATGCCCATCTCAACCTGGTCGGCGGGGTGCTGCTGTTCCTGTTCGGGTTGTACTACAGGCTGGTTCCGGCCGCAGGAACCACCACCCTGGCGAAAGTGCAAGGCTGGCTCCATATGATCGGCGCGGTGGTGTTTCCGGCTGGCGTCGCGGTCGTACTCCTGAAGGGGCCATCATTTGAGGCCGCGCCGATTGTGGGCTCGCTGATTGTGGTCTTGGCGATGTCGCTGTTTGTGGTGATCGTGTTTCAGACCTCGCGGGCGTAGACCGACCTGCCGGCCCGCCGGGAACGCGACGCCGCTGCTCCGCCAGCCGTCACTTTTTAAGCCTATCCGTGGCATAGTCAGGGAAGCTGATTCGCGCGGCCTAGGCGCGTGCAACATACGAAGAAATATGCCCAAACCATTGAAATCACTTGCTAAGACCAAGGCAACGGATGACCTGTTCGGTGCTGCGACGCCGAAGGACCGGGCTGCGCTCAAGATGGCTTCACGGGGCACAAGCGCGGAAGCCGGCTACACCGCCCGGGATATCGAGGTGCTCGAAGGCCTCGAGCCGGTGCGGCGCCGGCCCGGCATGTATATCGGCGGCACCGACGAAAAGGCGCTGCACCACCTGTTCGCCGAAGTCATCGATAATTCCATGGACGAGGCGCTGGCAGGGCATGCCACCTTTATCGAGGTGGAGTTGAGCACTGACGGATTTTTGACCGTCACCGACAACGGCCGCGGCATTCCGGTCGACCCGCATCCGAAATTCCCGAAAAAATCCGCACTCGAAGTCATCATGTGCACGCTGCATTCCGGCGGCAAATTCGACTCCAAGGTTTACGAGACCTCCGGCGG
>JAQGKJ010000253.1 GCA_028290165.1 Bradyrhizobium sp.
CCGCCGGAGCCCTTGCCCTTGAGCACGCCGACCACGCCGGTGCCGCCGAGGCCGCGATGCACCTCGATGCCCCATTGCGTCAGTCTGTCGGCGACGATGCCGGAAGTGCGGACTTCCTCGAAGCCGATCTCGGGATGGGCATGCAGATCCCTTCGGATCGCGGTGAGTTCGTCGGCAAAACCTTCGATCCGGTCGATGTTGGGCATATTCTTATCCGTTGGCCGGCGCTTTCGCGCGTGTGGAGGTTGCGGGAGAAAATGGCGCGCCGTTCGGCTTGATCCGGATGCCCGGACGCAGCCGCGTCCACGGTAACTCCGCAGTGTCTGCCGGCATCGCGCCGGGCGCGGCGCAGATCAAAAGCTTTTCGGCGATCGGCTCAAAGTCGGCGCGGAAATGCACCGAGCTCTTGTTGACGAGGATGGATTGCTGCGTCGGTTCGATGCCGACATAGCGATACATCGACTGATCCGCGAGCTGCGCCTTGTGCGATGACACGACCACCCTGACATCGCCGATCCGCAGGCACGCCGACGGTCCCATATCCATGTCGCGGCCGCCGTAGTAGGGACCGGGGGCGACGAATTGTCCGTCGGACAATTGTTCGACGACGAAGGTCTCTTTATAGGGCGCGTCACCGGAAATGCCGGACTTGCCGCCAAGCGCAAGCGTGACGGTGGCGCCGACGCCCGCGGCATGCGCGGCCTTTGCCGATTGCGGATCGCAAATCACGCCGATCGCCGCTTTGCTGGCGTTGTTGCGGACCAGCGCCCGCAGCATGCCCGTGGTGTCGGAATCGCCGCCGGCGCCCGGATTATCCTGGGTGTCGGCGATGACGATCGGTCTCGTGGCGGTTTTCGCCAGTTCCATCGCGTGGCGCACGCCCTCGTCGGGCGTGAAGATGCTGCCGTCGAAATCGTCTTCATGGCCGATAATGAGTTTTGTCAGTTCATTCGCCGCGGCGTCGGCGTCGGCCTGAGTCCTGCCGTAGGCGAACACGCTCGGTCCGCAATGGGCAAAATCCGCCGCCGGAAATCCGGGCGCGAACGACAGCGTCGGCACCGCGTCGCTCTCCAGCGCCGCGAGCTTCCGGTAGATGCCCTTGGTGGGCTGGTCGTTGGTGCATTGCCAGCTGATCGGAATCAGGAACGGCAATTGTCGGAACGCTTTTGCGAAGCGCTGCCCGGTGCGCAAGAGCAGCGCGAGATGTTTTGCCGCGGCGCGGCCGGTGTCGGCCATGTCGACATGCGGATAGGTGCGGTAGGCAACGAGCACATCCGCATGCTCGACCATCTCGGGCGTGACATTGGCATGCAGGTCGAGACTGACCACCAGCGGCAACTCCTTGCCGATCACTTTGCGCACGCGCGCAAGGATTTCGCCTTCGCCGTCGTCGAGATGTTCCGTGACCATGGCGCCATGCAGATCGAGATAGACGGCATCGAGCGGCCCCGCCGCCTTGATGCCATCGATCATCACCTTGACGATGCGCTCATAGGCATCCTTGGTCACATGCGCCGATGGGCTGGCGCCGCAGGAGATCGTCGGCACCATCTCCCAGCGCTGCGCTTCTGCCGCCTCGACAAAGCCAGCCAAGCCGACATTGATGTCGCGCATGACCCCGAGCACATCGTCGCCCTGCGCCATCGAAGGCCAGCCACCGCCGTGCACAAAATCGTCAAAGGTGGCCTTGGTCGGCGCGAAGGTATTGGTCTCGTGCAGGAAGGCGCCAACGGCGATACGGGTCATGGACTCTGTCTCAACGAATTATTCGCACGCGACGTTAGACTCGTCATCGCGAGAAGCGCAAGCGACGAAGCAATCTGCCTCCGCATGGCTTCGAGCTATTTCTGGATTGCTCTTTCCGTCATTGCGAGCCAACGGGTCGGCGCAGAGCGCCGCCCGATGACGGGCTCCGCGAAGCAATCCATACTGCCAGCGCAACGCACAAAGCTGGATTGCTTCGTCGCTTTGCTCTTCGCAATGACGGCTATTCATGTTGTCGCGGCCCCAGCCATCACCACGGGGCGGAAATTCGCAAAATCCCACTCCCGGCCGGGGGCGGCGTCGAGCAGTTGCCTGGTATAGGCCTGTTGCGGATTTGTCAGCACTTGCGCCGCAGGTCCCTGTTCCACGATGCGGCCGTGCTGCATCACGGCGACGTCGTCGCAGATTTGCGCGGCGACGCGCAGATCGTGGGTGATGAACAACAGCGCGATGCCGAGCCGCTTCTGGATTTCGTCGAGCAGTTCCAAGACCTGCGCCTGCACGGAGACGTCCAGCGCCGAGACCGCTTCGTCCGCCACCAGCACGTCGGGATCGAGCGCCAGCGCCCGGGCAATCGCAATGCGCTGGCGCTGGCCGCCCGAAAACTGATGCGGATAGCGCGAGATGGCATCCAGCGGCAGATCGACCAGCTCCAAGAGATCGCGCGCCTTTGCCAGCGCCTCGTCGCGCGGCATGCCGTAATTGATCGGACCTTCGGCGATGGTCTCGCCGACGGTGATGCGCGGATTAAGCGAGCGATAGGGGTCCTGGAAAATGATCTGGATTTTCTTGCGGTGCGGCTGCAGCAGCCTTCGCGACAGTGCGGAGATTTCGCGGCCCGCCAGGCGAATGCCACCGGAGGTCGGGTCGATCAGCCGCACGATGCAGCGCGCTACCGTCGATTTTCCGGAGCCGCTTTCGCCGACGATGCCGAGCGTGCGGCCCTTGCGCAAGGTGAGCGTCACGTTCTGGGCGGCTGCGACTTCGCGGACGGTCCCGAAGAACGAACGTTCGCGATAGACCTTGCCGAGTTCGTTGGCTTCCAGCACCACTGGTTCGGTGGAGTCTGCACGCGGCGCGCGCGGCACCAGGCTCGGCACCGCCGACAGCAGGTTGCGGGTATATTCCATCGTGGGATTGCGCAGGATGGTATCCAGCGTTCCGGTCTCGACCAGCCGCCCCTGACGCATCACCGCGACGCGATCGGCGATCTCGGCGACCACGCCCATGTCATGGGTGATGAACAACACGGCGGTGCCGTGGTCCCGCTGCAGATCGCGTATCAGGGTGAGGATTTGCTTCTGCGTGGTGACGTCGAGCGCGGTGGTCGGCTCGTCCGCGATCAGCAGTTTCGGCTCCAGCACCAGCGCCATCGCGATCATGATGCGCTGGCGCTGGCCGCCCGACAGCCGGTGCGGATAGGAGGCAAAGATGCGCTCGACCTCGGGCATCCGAACCTGCTCCATCATCTCGAGGATGCGCTGGCGCCGGGCGCGGGCGCCGAGATCGG
>JAQGKJ010000285.1 GCA_028290165.1 Bradyrhizobium sp.
CCCGCGACAGGAATTCCTGGATCGGCGGAGCACACCTTCAACCAAAATTGGCCGAGATGACCGCCATCTACTTTGACCTCGACGGCACGCTGACGGATCCAAAAGCCGGAATAACCCGTTCGATCCAATACGCTCTCGAAAAGCTTGGTCGGATAGCGCCGGCTGAAGACGAATTGACGTGGTGCATCGGCCCGCCTCTGCGCGCCAGCTTGAAAAAGCTGCTGGGCACCGACGATCTGGCCGAACAGGCACTATTGCTTTATCGGGAACGGTTCGCCGACATTGGCATCTTCGAGAATGCAATCTATCCCGGCATCGAAGATGCATTGACCGCACTCGCCGGGTCAGGCCGGCGCCTGTCTGTTGCGACCAGCAAACCCGGCATTTACGCCGAGCGCATTATCGATCACTTCAAGTTGAGGGCCTATTTCGAACGCGTGTTCGGTTCCGAACTGGATGGCAGACGTTCCGAGAAGACCGACCTTTTGGGCTACGCGCTCCGGACGACGGGCGTTGACCCGTCGCAGGCAATCATGATCGGGGACCGAAGCCACGACATGATCGGAGCGAGAAACAACGGCATGACCGCCGTCGGCGTGCTCTACGGTTATGGCAGCGAAGCGGAATTGCTCGCCGCGGGCGCGCACCATGTTTGCGCGACACCTCGGGGATTGCTCGACCACGCCGGCTAATTCTGTTGGCAGCTCGATGATCGAGAAAATGTGGGCGAGGTCTGCGGAAGTCGCAAACGTCGCTGCCGCGATAACCGCGCCCTTCGAGGCATAATGGGATTGATCCTCCGTCGTTTGCTGATAGCCTAACCATTCGACTCGAATTTCGAAGCGAACGATCATGGGAAGCTTAGTTCTTCTCGACCTGATGGGCGGCGTGGCGTTGCTGCTGTGGGGCCTGCACATGGTCCACAGCGGAATTCTGCGTGCCTTCGGACCCGATCTGCGTCGGATTCTGGCGAAAGCTCTGAATAACCGCTTCTCCGCCTTTGCGGCCGGTATCGGCCTGACCGCCCTGTTACAGAGCAGCACCGCGACGGCCCTGATCACGAGCTCCTTTACCGCCGAAGGCCTGGTCGGCCTGGTCCCGGCGCTTGCGATCATGCTTGGCGCCAATGTCGGGACCACGCTGATCGTTCAAATCCTGTCTTTCAATCTCTCCGCGATGGCGCCGGTACTCTTCGTTTTCGGGCTGGTCGCGTTCCGCAGCGGTGCGCGGTCGCGCATCAAGGACATCGGCCGCGTCTCGATCGGCCTCGGCCTGATGCTGCTGGCGCTGCATATTCTGCTCGACACGCTGGCTCCGGCGGAGAATGCGCCGGGCGTCCGCGTCTTGATGAACGCCATCACGGGTGATCCCGTGCTCTGTATTTTCATCGGCGCCGTCGTCACCTGGGTGGTGCATTCAAGCGTGGCCAGCGTCCTCCTCGTGATGTCGCTGGCTTATGCGCATTTCATTTCACCCTCGGCCTCGCTCGCCCTGGTGCTTGGCGCCAATCTCGGTAGCGCGATCAATCCGTTATTCGAAGGCGCGCGCCGCGACAACCCCGCGAGTTACCGGCTTCCGCTCGGTAACCTCGTCAATCGGCTGGCCGGCGTGCTGCTGGTCGCGCCGTTCCTGCGTCCGATCACTGAAGTTTTGCAAACCTGGCAACCCGACCTTGCGAAGCTCACGGCTGAATTTCATATCGCGTTCAACCTGGCGACGGCGATTATCTTCATCGGCCTGCTAGACGGCCTGGCGGCGTTGCTCAAACGGCTGCTTCCGGATCGAGTCCGGGAGACCGATCCGGCGCGGCCGCGCTATCTCGACGAGAGCGCGCTTGAGACGCCCTCGCTGGCTCTGGCAGATGCCGCGCGCGAAACCCTGCATATGGGCGATCACGTCGAGGTCATGCTGCGCAAGGTGATGGCCGCGATCATGACCAACGACCGCGCGCTGGTCGATCAGGTGTCCAGGATGGACAATGCCGTCGATAGTCTCGACGAGGCGATCAAGCTCTATGTAACAAAACTCACCCGCGGCAGCCTCGACGAACGCGAGGGAAAGCGGGCGATGGAAATCATTTCCTTCGCCATCAATCTTGAGCACATGGGCGACATCATCGACAAGAATTTGAGTGAGCTCGCGACCAAAAAGATCAAGCGCAGGTTCCAGTTTTCGCCGGAAGGTGCGGAGGAACTGTCGGCGTTCCACAAGCGGACAACGGACTCGCTTCGGATCGCCTTCGGCGTTTTCATGTCAGGCGACGTCAATGAAGCTCGCAAGCTTCTCGCGGAGAAGGCGCTTTTGCGCAATGCGGAGCTTGCCGCCACCGAACGGCACCTGGACCGTCTTCGCGAAGGCCGGCCCGAGACGATCGAGACCACCTCGCTTCATCTCGATGTGCTGCGCGACCTCCGACGAATCCACTCACATATCTGTTCGGTGGCTTATCCCGTGCTCGATGCCGCGGGCGAGTTGCCGGCCCGTCAGAATGCCGAGAGCGAAGTGATGGCGATTCCTAGAGCAAAAGAGCTTCCATCGGCCGGGTGAGAAACTCAAGATACCGCCCTGCGAGCGAATTTACGCAGTTCTGTTCGACAGCGGCGGCCCCGCCGGGTGGGTCCCTTGCCGGGCGCCGCCGAAAGCGACCTCCCGATGGGAGTGGCGCGGCCCCGTGATTGCAACCGGCTTTCAGAGCACATTTGGAAAACGTTCCGGTTCCGGAACCGTTCCTGACGAGGTTTGTTGGTATGTAAATGCGCGGCCATACCCATATTTCAGCCATGAGCAGAGCTTTTGTAAACGAAGACCAGTTCGTCGAAGACTTGGCGGATCGCCCGGTATCCGGGCAGCCGAACTATGTCACGCGGCGTGGCCTGGAATTGATCGAGGCGGCGCTGGACGGGGCGCGGCGGAGCCATGGCGAAGCGCAGGCCGCCGGCGATCGCGAGGCGCTTGCGAAGGCCGGGCGCGATCTTCGTTACTGGAACGCGCGGCGCGCCAGCGCACAGGTTGTCGTTGCCGATCCCGATATCGCCGCCGTCCAGTTCGGAAACACCGTGACGATCGTTCGCGATGACGGACGCGAGCAGACCTTTCGGATTGTCGGAGAGGACGAGGCTGATCCGGCGAACGGAACGATCTCGCACGCTTCTCCGCTCGCGCGGGCGCTTCTCAGGAGGCAGATCGGGGACGTCGTCAGGGCCGGGCAGGGCGAAGCCGAGATAACCGCGATCAAATAGCGTGATGTCGAAGCCGATAATCCTCGAAGATGCGAAAGACGAATCTGCGGCGCCCGATGACGTGATCGCCGAGGTTCCGGCAAGCCAGCTCTTTGCCGTCCGCGAAACGCAGCGGCTCTATCGTCTGAAGGCCGCACGGTGTCAGGCGGTGGTGGCAGCCGACACCGAGAACGAGGCCCGCACCATCGCCGCTAGGCATGACGCGTTGCGGGGCGATTGGTCTGATCCCGAATTCGCGTCGTCTGAATTCGAGGACACCGGCGAGGCCCATGTCTTCGGAGATCTCATCATCTCCGCGCTCGCGGCACCACCGGTCGGGCGGCGATAAGAAGTCGCTCGTGATTTTTTTCGATAGGAGCAAAGTCGTTCGGCAATACACGATCAACTCATCGAAAGTCGACGTCAGCCAAGGTCTGATTGCGCGATAGCCTTCGCGCCAACAGCGGTCGTTCCCTGAGAAGTCAGGTTTTGGCACGTTTGAGACATGCCGACTGCATCAGGCGATGTCGGAGTTTGTGGGTAAAGCGGAAGACATTGGCTCGAACTGAGTTCTTCTCGGTTTGACCCCGAGCGGACGTCGGCCCGGCCGTCTCAAATCGCTGTCATCCAAACCCAGCCGCCAATCAGCCTCAAGAATAAACTGGTATTTAATTGGCAAGTCCGCGGGGGCCGCTATTTCTGCCGCTATCTCCCATGTGTCGCATACATGGCTTGGGCTGAGCCGCTGCTCGATGGCATTCCGGTATGCTGAGGCATCTCGTGTGAAGGAATAAAGGGATGGCCAGCGGACCCACTGAGAAAGCTCGTGCGATCCGGCTTTCGACCGAACTGTTCCAGCACATCGAACTCTTCGTCTATGTGGCACTCGGCATAGTCCTGTCCGTGACCTCAGTGCTAGCGCTCGGGAGTGCAACGCTCCTTCTGTTGCAGGGAATGCGTGACTGGAGCAGCACCAGCGCGATATTCCTTATCGTCGATCGGTTGATGTTCGTACTTATGCTGATTGAGATCCTGCATACCGTCCGAGGTTCCGTCCGTTCGGGTGAGTTGACTCCCGAGCCATTCTTGATCATAGGGCTGATCGCTTCGATCCGAAACGTTCTCGTCATCACCCTGAAGTCATCGGGAATGACCTCGGAGGGCCACCACGGTTCAATTGAAGGCGAGATGTTGTTCCGTTCCTCGATTATAGAACTCGGAGTCTTGGGAGCGCTTATTTTGATCTTTGTGGTCTCGATTTATCTGCTTCGGCGGGGCCGCGCCCTGACGGCAGCGAATGCGCCTCAAGCTGACCAGGACCGCTCACCACGGGCGGGGGAATGAGGGCAGACCGGCACAGGTTTAACGATTCTGACTTCCGGTTGTGGCACATCGCGTCATTTCGCGGCGATGCGGATTTTGGTCGCTACCGGGGCAAAGCGGACATTGGTCAAGCCGCCGCCCGGCAGATTTATGGGTTCACGGCCAAATACGGACACTCGCAACCCGGAATTAGGACACCCGTATTTTCCCGGAATCCACAACGGCCGCGCTCTGCGCTATCCCAATAGCGGGGCGGGGATTTCATTCCGTATAAATTTACCGAAGGCCGCTGACATCACTCAGCGGCCTTTTTGTTTTGGACACTCGCGGGGAATTTAGACTAGACAGTCAGGTCCGCTCTTCATCGGTAGGCTCCCGCCCTGGGTCCGGGGGGTGGTCAAAGCTAAGTTCAAAAGTGAACAGACCCTCAAAGAGAGTCTGCAGTATTGCTTCATTAGGAGTTATCGAGGCCCATGGACAGTGCACAACACTGCCGAGATCAGGCGTCCGAATGTCTTCGGCTGATGAAATTAACGCAGAGCGCGGCTGAGGCCGAGCTTCTGAGAAACATCTCTTCGAGCTGGTCAAGACTTTCAGGCCAAATCGACCGATACAACGCGCTCGTGCGTGAACAGGGTCGCGTAGCCCGGAGGTAAGGCCGCCTCAGTTGGCGGCCTCTTTCATTGTTCAACTTCCTGCGGGATGTCGTTGGCGTCCGCAAGAACCTCCTTGTCGAGTTCAAGCCTCTTAATCAGCCGCTCGATTTCCTTCACAGCGCCCGGAGGCTTGAGCCGACCGACGGGCGCCCTCTTGGCCGCAATATGCCCGCATGAGGTATGCCAAATGAGGTACGTCAGGGTTTAACGACTGCGCCCGATCTCAGTAGTTCTACGGAGAACATTTCAGGGGCGCGTTAACCATCCGTCGCAACCGAATTTATGGCGAATTAGGACAGTCCGAGAATCTACTTAGGACACCTCGGGTCGAATACGGACCGCACGAGGCTGGTTGACTTGGTACTGGCCCCTTATGCCCCGTTTGATCCGACAGGGGGCCACGCGTCATGAATGAAAGGGCCGCCCCGCACTGCGGGAGAGAGGCACGTCTTACGTGCGGGCTCCCAAGCTGTACCGTTTTGGTGGTAGCCTCTCCTTTTCGGGGAAGGTGCGGGGGAGGGTAATGCGTTTCGACATCCCATTCGAGGTTCAATATCTCACGGAAGGTACGGTCCCGATAGAGGACGTAATCGACGCTCTGATTTCCGCGAAGCTCTTTATCGAGGAAGGCCGGTGATTGGCCTGAGGATCAGCGGAAGCTGTGGCTTGATACGGCTGCGAGCATCTTCAAGATGATCTACAAAGATCAAACCCCACCGAAGCCGCCGTACTGAAATGAAAGAGGCCGCCAACTGAGGCGGGCCCTACTTCGACTTGTGACTGATCCGGGTGACGAGCCGGGCGCCGCACCAAAGCTCAATCGTGGGACCTTCGAAAATCTCGTTGGCTTTTTCGATAGCTTCGCCGTCGTCTTGGCAAACAAAGCGCCTGTATCCGATAAAATGAATCGGGGACTCGACGAAATAGGCCCGGTAATCTTGCATGATGCCGCTCCCTTGTATTAGGCGGGAGCGCAAGACTCTCAGTCACCGATAAAAGCCGAAGGCGGCGCGGTGATGGGTGCAGTGAATTCCGTTTATGTTCGGTAGTCGATTAAATTCAAAAGGGGGCCATTTCACTTCTTCAAAAGGGACCAATCCCTTATCCGAATGATGGAAAGGGGCCAGTACCGGTTGACTTTGTGAGAACAAAAGAAGAACATGCGTCCCGCCCATCTCACGACGGAATGACCTCATGTCCTTATCTTCCCAACCGAATGCAGAGGAAGATGACGGGCTGGAAGCCGCCGTGGATCAAGCGATCGCGGCCTGCGGCGGGGACATGCGAGCCACGATCCGCGCATTGATCGTCGCCAACGATTATCTGGAATCCGAGGTGAGCGAACTGATGAAGGCGGTTTCCC
Source organism: Bradyrhizobium sp. (assembly GCA_028290165.1). Next base: position 6,561 of record JAQGKJ010000285.1, read on the forward strand.
ACGCCTATGCCCGCGGCAGGTTTCACACCTATTCCGGCTGAAGGACGAAACGGCACCTGGGCCCAACTTGCTAGCCGAAGGCCGTTGACGGCGATGTCGGTTCAGTATTTCGCGACAACCGGGCCGTCGAACCTGTAATTCGGGCCGACCCGCAGGACATTATCGGTGATACGCGAGCTATAGTTGCTGTTGAGAACAATGGTCGTCACCACGCCGCCGGCGGAAATAGTATTGGTCGTGGCAAATGACCCGGAAACCCTGCCGAGATTGGCATGGAGATATTCGAGCGTGGCGGTCCAGTGCCGCCGATTGCGCCTTCGATGCCCGCGCCGCAGGACCGCGATGTTCAGATCCATGGATTGCATCCGAAACGCCAATTTCGGCTCAAAACAGCCGTTGCCTCGTTCTGGTTTTGCTGTACGACGGAATTGTTACCCTCGTCCCCGCGTGCCAGATTGCGGCCTCGTCCCGCATGGCAAGGTCCCCGCCCAAAAGGTTGCAAACAAGCAAAAATGTTCAAACGAATCCTGATCGCAAATCGCGGCGAGATCGCCTGCCGGGTCATCAAGACTGCCCGCCGGATGGGGATTGAGACGGTAGCCGTCTATTCCGAGGCCGACCGCGACGCGCTCCATGTCGAGATGGCCGACGATGCCGTTCTGATCGGGCCGCCGGCCGCGGCCGAAAGCTATCTGGTGATGGAGAAGATCACCGATGCCTGCCGCAAGACGGGTGCAGAGGCCGTGCATCCCGGTTACGGATTCCTGTCCGAGCGCGAAGCCTTTCCGCGAGCGTTGGCAAAAGCCGGCATCGTCTTCATCGGTCCTAATCCGGGCGCGATCGCCGCGATGGGCGACAAGATCGAATCCAAGAAGGCCGCGGCGAAGGCCAAAGTCTCGACGGTGCCGGGCCACCTCGGCGTCATTGAGGATGAAAAGCACGCGGTCAAGATCGCCGGCGAGATCGGCTATCCCGTGATGATCAAGGCCTCTGCGGGCGGCGGCGGCAAGGGGATGCGGATTGCGCATTCGACTTCGGAAGTCGCCGAGGGTTTTGGGCTTGCCAAAGCGGAAGCCAAGGCGTCATTCGGTGACGATCGGGTCTTCATCGAAAAATTCATCGTCGATCCCCGCCACATCGAAATCCAGGTGCTGGGCGACAAGCACGGCAACGTCATCTATCTCGGCGAGCGCGAATGCTCGATCCAGCGCCGCAATCAAAAGGTGATCGAGGAGGCGCCGTCGCCGCTTCTGGATGAGACCACCCGCCGCCAGATGGGCGAACAGGCGGTCGCGCTCGCCAAAGCCGTCAATTACGATTCCGCCGGCACCGTCGAATTCGTCGCAGGCCAGGATAAGAGCTTCTTCTTCCTGGAGATGAACACGAGGCTGCAGGTCGAGCATCCCGTCACCGAACTGATCACCGGAATCGATCTGGTCGAACAGATGATCCGCATCGCCGCCGGCGAGAAGCTGTCGCTGTCGCAAAAGGATGTCGCGCTGACCGGCTGGGCGGTGGAGTCGCGCGTCTATGCCGAGGACCCGTTCCGCAACTTCCTGCCCTCGATCGGGCGGCTGGTGAAATATCGCCCGCCGCTCGAGAGTTCTGTCGGCGGCATCACCGTTCGCAACGACACCGGCGTCCAGGAGGGCGGCGAGATCTCGATCTACTACGATCCGATGATCGCCAAGCTCGTGACCCATGCGCCGTCGCGCGCCGCAGCGATCGAGGCGCAGTCGACCGCGCTCGATTCATTCTACATCGACGGCATCCGCCACAACATTCCGTTCCTGTCGGCCTTGATGCTGCATCCGCGCTGGCGCGAGGGTAATCTTTCCACCGGCTTCATCGCCGAAGAATTTCCAAAGGGGTTCGCGGTTCGCGTGCCCGAAGGCGAGGTCGCGCGCCGGCTGGCCGCGGTGGCCGCCGCCATCGATCATGTATTCGGCGAACGCAAGCGGCAGATTTCCGGCCAGATGAACAGCCGGCTGGTGCAGCGCGAGCGCCGCCGTGCGGTGTGGCTGGAGCGCAACGAGATCGCGCTCGATGTCGCCCGCGAAGCCGATGGGATCGCGGTGCGTTTCGTCGGCGCCGACGGCGCGCTCGGCACTCCGCATGTTCTGCTGTCGCCGTGGACGCCGGGCGATCCGGTCTGGCAGGGCACCATCGACGGCCATCCGGTGGCGATGCAGGTGCGCCCGATTCCCAACGGCTTCCGGCTGGCGCATCAGGGATATGACGTGGCCGTCAACGTCTTCACCGAAACCGAGGCCACCGCGGCGC
>JAQGKJ010000291.1 GCA_028290165.1 Bradyrhizobium sp.
CCGGCGCCGACAACCGCAATACGCATCGAATCACTCCTCGCCCGGAAATCGTAGAAAACGCGCATGCTGCGACGGTCATCAGCGACAAACAACGCTTCCCGTATGAATGCTTCCGGCGTTGGGGTCAATCAGCCTTCGACGGCTTCAGCATGGGCAGTGTTTCCACGATCTTCTGTTTGCCGTCGACGATTTCGGCCAGGAAGCTGGCGCGGTCGATATCGCCATTCTGGTCCCAGCTGACTTCCATCAGAATGCCCGGCGCGGTCTCGGGCTTGAGCGACAGCCCCTTCATCGCGGCGCCAAATGCTTTTCGGTCGAACTTCCCGATCTTCTCGGTGACGTATTTCACGAGATACACGGCAGTGTAGCCCTTGATGCCGTTGTGATCCGGCTGGTAGCCGTAGCGCTGCTTGAACTTCCCGGTGAATTCGGCAATCAACGGGATCGGCGCGTCTGCGCTCAGGCCGACATGGCCGCGCACCCCGTTGGCCGCGGCGCCCGCGAGTTCAACCACTTTCTGGCTCAACAGCGTGGTCTCGCCGAACAGCGGCGTAGCCAGTCCCTGGCGTTTGGCCTCGATCAGGAAGCGGGCGCTCTCCTCCTCGTTGGTATAGACGAAAATGGCGTCCGCCTTGGCGTTCTTCAGCTTGATGACGTCCGAGCCGAAATCGACCTGGCCTTGCTCGGTGGACAGATCCATCGCGACGTCGATGCCCCGCGTCTTCATCTCCTTGACGAAACTGTCACGGCCGCCTTTGCCGAAATCATTGTTGACCCAGACCACGGCGACCGCCTTCACCTTCAGGCGGTCATGCAGATAGTTGGCGATCTTCGGCATGCTGAACTGCTGCCCAAATGCAGTTCGGAACACCCAGGGATTGCCTTGCTGCGTAATGTCGGCGGCCTCGGCGCCGACAATCTGCGGGACTTCCGCCTGCTGGGTCAGGGCCATATTGACCTTGACCGAACCGGAATAGATCGGCCCCAGCACGACATAGGGATCCCGGTCGAGCACCTTCTGGATCTGCGCGCGCGAGACGCCGGGATTGCTCTGGGTGTCGATATGCTCGCTCTCGATCATGCGGCCCAGGATTCCGCCCGACTTGTTGATCTCGTCGATCGCCAGTGCGGCGCCGTCTCGCCAGTTCGTTCCCGACACCGCCCCGGGTCCGGACAATTCGACGACATCGGGAATATAGACAGTCGACTGCGCCTGGACGCCGTTCGTCCATAGCAATGCGACAACGGCAGCGCCGCTCCAGTATTGAAAATGCCTCATGACGTCCTCCTCGTGTTTTTGTTTAGCTTGATTGATCTGCACTGCTGCTCGCGAAGCCAAGCAGTTGGGCGGGGGTTCTCCACAGCAGCTGGTGCTGATCGTCCGCCAGTGGAAACAGCCGGCTCAGCACCGAAAGCAGCGGTCCATAATCCAGCCGTTGCTGCGCCCGCAGGAACGGCCAGTCCGATCCCCAAACACAGCGATCGAGACTGAACGCCTCGACCAGAGCAGCCATGAACGGCCAGGTGTCTTCGTACGGATGCGGCTGTCGCGAGAACTTGTAGTATCCCGACAGCTTGACATAGGCATCGCGCTCCCGGCCGATCGCCAGCAGTGCCTGGAACGCCGGTTGCTTCAATCCATGCTCCACTGAGGGTCGGCCACAATGATCGATCACCAGCCGCACGGTCGATTTTTCGATCAGCGGCAGCAGCGCGAGCAACGGATCCTGCTCGACCTGGATCTGCAGAAACAGCCCGAGGGCGACCAGTTTTTCCAAGAGAGGCGCGGTGTTGCGGTAATAGTCGGTGCCATGAAACGGGACGTTGAAGGCGACACCGACGATTCCGGCCGCCTTGAGCCGTTCCAGATCCCTGATGTCGACGTCGTTCTCGACGACCGCGACGCCCTTGAACCGGCCGCCGCCAAGCTCGATTGCATCGAGCAGAATGCGGCTGTCCGTGCCGTAGCCGGAATTGGTGCCGACGATCAGGGCGTGCCCGACATTGAACGCGTCGAGCACGCCAACGAGCTGCGCCGCGGGGGCTATCTCCTGTCCGCTCGGGCGATAAGGCGTATTGGCAGCGTAGGGAAAGCGCGCGGGATCGATCACATGGATGTGGCAATCGATCTTGCGGCAGGTCGGTATCGTCATGATAGGACCGTTCCTCCGACGGCGCCTAGAAGGTCGCTTCAATGGCCTTCAAAAGCTCGGGCGTTACCTCGGGGGTAACGCCGAACCAGGCCTTGAATGCAAGCCTGGCCTGATTGAGCAACAGGCCCAGCCCGTTCACGGTCACGCAGCCCCGCTTGCGCGCCTCGGCCAGAAACGCGGTCTCGAGCGGCGTATAGATCAGGTCCGCGACGAGCGTCGTCGCCGCCAATCGCGTCAGGTCCACATCGAGGTCAGGCTTGCCGATCATGCCCTGGTCGGTGCAATTGACGAGCAAGGCAACATCGGCCACCGCCGCGCTGCGCTCCGTCCAGGCGATTGCCTTGACCGCGGAGCCGAACTCCTCGGCGATCGCCTGCGCTTTCTCAGCCGTGCGATTGGCGATCCTGATCTGCCGCGCGCCATTCTCCAGCAGCGCCACGACCACGGCCCTCGCGGATCCTCCCGCGCCGAACATCAGGATAGGGCCTTGGTCCGCTTGCCAATCGGCTTTGGCGTCGCGGAGCGACTGGACAAAGCCGTTGCCATCATTGTTGAAGCCCGAGAGCGTGCCGTCTTGCTCGACGACGATGGTGTTGACGGCGCCGATCCGTCGCGCGGTTTCGTTGACGCGATTGAGCAGCGGCATTGCCGTCTGCTTGTGCGGCATGGTCACGTTGCAACCGCGAAAACCGAGCGCGATCAGCCCGTGCAAAGCCTCGTTCAGCCTCTCGGGTTTGACCGCGAGTGGCACATAGGCGCCGCGGAGGCCATGCGCCTTCAGCCAGAAGTTATGAATTACCGGCGATCGCGAATGGACGACAGGCATTCCGATGATGCCAGCCAGTCCAAAATCGGTTGGCGTCGACATGCTGCGATGCACTCCCTCTTCAGTTGGCTCGACGCGGGAATCCACGCTCGTCGGACGATCCGAACCCGTCGACCCCGTCGCTGAGCGTCTGATCAGACCACCATCTGGCGGTGGCCCACCAATGAGAGCGCCGTCCAACCATCATGCGGAAGCCAAAGCCTTGCGTTGCAAGTCAGCTGCGCTGAGGATGCCAGCCTGCATATCCAAGTTTTGACATTTGTACGGATGTACAAATAAAATGGTCCTGTCAACAACGATTTGCCTCGCTGCCTGCGCTCTGCTTCGCGGGGTGAGGTGCTTGCTTGCGGGGCTGTCCAGAGGCTATCGACGAACACAATAATCATGGGGGGTTAGATCATGACAACACAAACGAGATCATCGCATCCACTGCTTTCGAGTGCCGACGGCGTCGCCGCCGGAATGACCGATACGCTGCTGCTGATCGGCCGCATTCTGGTCGCCGCCATGTTCCTGATGACGGTGTGGTTTGGCTCGCCGAACGTCGGCTATCTCACATCCATCAACGTCATCAGCCCGGAGGTCATGAGCCCGCTGGCGCGCCTCGTCGAATGGGTCATCGTGGTTTCACTGGTACTTGGCTTCGGGACGCGATACGGCGCCCTGCTCGGACTTGTCTTTGTCGTCGTTGCAACGGTGGCCGCGCATCGCTGGTGGGGCTATCCGCAACCAGCGCAACTGGTGCAGTACACCTTCCTCACGAAGAACATGGCCGCCGCCGGCGGCCTCCTCCTGCTGTTCGTGACCGGCGCCGGCCGCTTCAGCGTCGACGCGATGCTGGCCAAGCGTAAGTGAGCCCGGGTCGCTATCGCCTGGCGATCGGCGCTTCTTGACATTCATGTTTCGCTCTCCGTTCTTCGGCCAGCAGCGCCCGCCGGTATTAGAACCGGTGGGCGCTGCTTTTCTCAGGGCATCGGGTTCCATGATGGAACGCCTTCGATACCCGACGCGAAAACGCCGACGGCGGGCCTGCCGAGTACCGGAGAAAATTGACTACCCTCAATGCGGCAGGCCGCCGTTGCGCCTACGGTTTATTCAGATCGCACCAGGAGAACACCATGGCCCAGGCAGCGAGGCGAAAGAAGACCGTAGACTATGAAGCGAAGCGCACGCGCGACCACGACACCATTCGGCGATGGGCCGAGAAACGCGGCGGACGTCCCACGATGGTGGAGGGAACGCAAATCCTGCGCATTGACTTCGACGATCCGGATGGCAGTAGTGATGAGAACCTTCTCCCGGTGTCGTGGGACGAATTCTTCCGCGTGTTCGACGAGCGCGGCCTTGAGTTCCTCTATCAGGAGCACACGCAGGACGGGCATATCAGTCGCTTCAATAAGTTCGTCTACGCGGGGACCGACAAGGAGCAGGATTGAATCCTGCGAACCCGGCCCGGCGCTTCGCTCGACGATCGCGCTGTGTAAACGTCAGGGGCGCCGGGATGCTGGTGACCCCGTTGCGTGCACCGACTTGATCTTTCCGTTACGTCTGACTCTCTCTGCTCCCGATGCCTCGGGCTTCAGATAAACGGCCAGGCAACAACAACGAATTCCGAGTCCGA
>JAQGKJ010000302.1 GCA_028290165.1 Bradyrhizobium sp.
GAGGGCTTGCGGTGTGTATTGTCCAGATAAGCAGAAATGCATGGCGATATCCTCCATTGGCATGTCGGTTAACTGGGCGTGTACGCCCGTTCCGATTTAAATGAAATTGGATGCGTGGAGATGAAGCGACTGCAAAGCCCGCCGTCGGCACATTCGCCGCCGTAATTCATAGGGCTTCGGCACGTCCCGGCTGACGGCTCTCCGATCAAGCTACATCAGTTGACTGCTTTGCGGAAGATGCGCTGAGCTCTGGAATTGGCACCTTTGAGACATGCCGACTGTATCGAGAAATGTCCGCTTTCGGGTGCCGGCTCAACCGGTCGACGCAACACAGGCGTTAAATCTCTCTGCTGGGGTTTCAAATTGCAAGGTCTCACGTGGTCGTTCGTTTGGCTGACGAGCCACTCTGAGGTGCGGTGCCATTTACCCTCGCAAGCCAGTCGCAAAGTGCTAGGCTTTAGCTTGTGCGGCGCGAATTCATCACACTTGTCGGTGGCGCAACGGCGGCCGCCGACGTCAGCGAGAAGTCGTTCACATCACTTCGACCTTAGAATGCGACCTGGGTCCGCATTGCGAACGCATTGAACTTCGCGCCCGCGTCGCCGAAGTTGGTGGGGCTAATCTGCTTGGTAATGTCGCCGTGAAGGAAGTCGAACATCAACCGAACGTTGCGATTGGCGTACCAGTTCAGCGCCAACGTATAGATCGTCTGCCGCCCGCCCGCGACGCCGTTTGCCGAAGCGAGTTGATCGTTGAGATCGATGGTGCTGAATCGGCCGGCAATCTCCCATGCGCCCCAGCCGCCACCGGTCACTGAGAACGGATTTGCCGGCACAATGCCGCCGTAAGAGGCGACAGCCGGATTGTAGGAGCGGCTTTCGCCAGTCAGGACGTAGGCTGCTTCCGCATACCCGCCCTGGAATCTCAGGCTGGGCAGCGGGGCGAAAGCGTTTCGATCGACGTTGTACCAGAAATATTCTCCTTGAAAGAACAGAGGCCCGTACGTCCCCGCCGCTTCGGCGCTGTAGACTTGAGCGCCGGATACGCCCGGAAGTGCCCCCGTCGAGACGAGGGTGGTCGGGTCGATACGCAATTCCGGGCGGTCGCTCAATGTTAGCGTTTGTGTGTTCGCTATCAGGTTATGTGGTGGCTGGATCAGCCGTTCGGCGTCGCCGCCGATGTGCAGCGAGTAGTCCTTGCCGCTCACGATTTGACCCGCAACACGGGCGAAAGCGCCAAATTGTTCCGTGGTGCCCGGAGGGTTTATGCTGGAGGCAGAGTGAATAGCCCCCGTAGCGGGCCCCGTCGCATAGGCTCCGGCCCAGAACGTGTCGGTGTACCAGCGCGCGCCGGCGCCAGAACGGAAGTCGCCGGCTGCAATATTCGTGGCAGTGATGCCGGAAGCGGCACGCTCCATGAACGGAATGTCGTTCGAGCTTGACGCCTCGTCCAGCGTGTAGGGCAGGTCCAGGATGCCGCCCTCAATCGCAAGTTTGCCACCGAACGGCTTGATGCCGGTGTAGCTGAGGTAGGCGTTCTCAATGCCCGACAAGGCGCCACCCGGAAGAAATCCGACGGCCGTACCGCCGACGCTGGCAGTGCTGGCAAACCCGTCCGAAGCACCGCCGAAGTCGTAGATCAGCGCGTAATTCCAGTCCTCCAGGAATTTGCCTACCACGCCGATCCGCGCGCGACGGACGTTGACGCCGTCATCCAAATGTTGTGGTGAGGTTGCGGCGGTATTGGGCCGGTAGTTGTAGCCGCCAGCATCGAAGTGGACTCGGCTGGTGATCGCAATGCAATTCTGATCGTCGGCGGTGCAGATTGTTGGCCGGTTGTTCAGCATTGTCACGACTACATCGGACGGCGCAACCGCCGTCTTAACCGGGACGGCGGCATTGGCGTTAGCTACGGTGACCTTGGCGTCTGCCTTTGCGTTGGCTTTCGCGGCCGCTGTTGTATTGGCTGCTGTCTGCTTCTGCAAAGCCTCGAGCTTCTGCTCCATTAGAAGAAGTTGTCGCTTTAGTGCAGCAATCTCAGCCTCAGTGCCTGCCGCGGACTGAGCCCGCGCTTCTCCGATGGCGATCGTGCTGAACGAAGTTGCCGCGATGATCGCGACGGAAGTTAATCGGTTGATCCGCATGTCAGCCTCCTACGAGAATTTGCTTTCCGTTAACACGCGAAGGCAAACAGCCGAGGGTGGCCGTGTCGAGACTGGAAAATTGCTTGGTAGCTAACCGTGATCTTAATGCAACACGAATACGCTATCGAATGGAGCGGGCATGCGCCGAGCGGCGGATCGGTCCGATCAGCCGCTAGTGTCTCGATTATGTCATCGTTTTGGGGCGAACCGCATCTGAGTCGTATTCTGCGACCCTACGCAACCTATGAGACCACGACCAGCCTAATAGGTAAATGCGAGCAATCCTAAAACGTTATTTATTGGTGCGAGTAGATCCGCGACCCTAGATCAGTTCGTAGCACCGGCTTTGTCGAGGGTAATCAGACGTCTCGCTCTCCGGGAATAAGCTGCTTGCTGGTTCGGTCTCCTCATCAGGGCACTGAACAAATCTCCACGCGAATCAGGACCCGGTCGTCGGCCGTAGTGGCCGATGAAGCGGGTCTGGAGGACGATACATGAACATCAGTCACAAGTTGATAACGCTGGGCCTTGCATTTAGCCTGCTCGGTAGCACGTCTGCGTTCGCAAGGCCGACGCCCAATTTCAAAAATGGCCGTCTTTCGCAAAAGACGGTCGAGAGTCATGTTCCGACAGCAAAAACATCCGGCGTGACCGGCTATGCGCGTCGTCCGTCAGCTAATGCGGTTAAAGACGACTGGCCGAACAATATGCTCCCTGCGGCCGCTGATGACTGATGCGGATGAAGTAGCTTCGGATATCGGCCTCGAACACGTGGTTCACCTTCTTGGACACGATTTGTAAGCGCAGCGCCTGCAGGTTGCTGACGCCTTGACGTTGACTTTTTTCGTTGCCTGGCAATACGAGATGATCGAGTGACGACCGGCCAACGACTGTTAATGGCAGATACTGTTGCAAAAGTCGAAAATCGATCGACGTTGAAAATCTCGCAAAAGCCGATGTTTAGAGGTCTCTGCCGCTGCAATGCTTGCTAGGCCCGATACGAACGTCCGTGGTCGTTTTTGTGTAAAACGATGTGGCCCCTAACGTCGCCGCGTGCGGAACGCATCAGCGGTCATGAAAAATTTCGTTCGTCGTCCCGAAAAGACTTTTTCAACAGTATCGGCACCAAACGGACCTGCCGCGGCAGTGCCCGCATCTCTGCTATTAGGGGACGAACGGACCTAGCACACACGCGGCCCGACGTCTGAGTTTGGACACTGAACGGACATCGACGAACGAATCTCAATAGCTTACGCGCGCCCGAAATTCTGATACAGGAAACACACACGAGCAGTGATTGGCGTCATCGGCAGGGAGCAAAGCCATCCATGAAGCCGGTATCCTCGATGCGGTCCGTGAACGAACTGCGCTCAACCGGGGCGGCCTCGCGGTGTTCGACCGCCTCAGTCCGCGCACATCGTTGTCGATCTGCAGAACGGCTTCATGGGCCACGGCCAGGTGGCGGAAGTGCCGATGGCCCGCACGATCGTACCCAACGTCAATCGCATCAGCGCCGCGCTACGCGCCGCGGGTGGGGTCGTGACCTATACGCAGCACACGGCGGATGCGGAGGCGGTCCGCACCTGGTCGGTCTTTTTTGAGCATTTCTGCGGGCCGGAACGCCGTGCACCTTTTATCGAGGCATTCACTCCAGGCAACGCCGGGCACGCGCTCTGGTCGGAGCTCGACGTGGCCGAGTCGCGCTTTGCGGCAGATGCGGCCATCGACTATGCTTCCGGCCACCGCATGACGCGGCCTGATGCCGGAAACTCGCCATGACCCAGCCCCTTGCAAAGCGCTTCCCCGTACCCCCGATCGACCGGCTGCCGGACGATATCCGTACCCGCCTGCTGGCGGTGCAGGAGAAGTCCGGCTTCGTGCCGAACGTGTTTTTGACGCTGGCCTATCGGCCGGACGAGTTTCGGGCGTTCTTTGCCTATCACGATGCCCTGATGGACAAGGACGGCGGCCTGACCAAGGCCGAGCGCGAGATGATCGTGGTTGCGACCTCTAGCGCCAATCAATGCCACTACTGCGTGATCGCGCACGGCGCCATCCTGCGCATCCGAGCCAAGAACCCGCAAATCGCCGACCAGATCGCCGTCAACTACCGCAAGGCGGACATCACGCCCCGCCAGCGGGCCATGCTCGACTTCGCGATGAAGGTGAGCATCGAGGCGCACAGGATTTCAGAGGCGGATTTTACCGAGATTGCCAGCCACGGCTTTTCCGACGACGACATCTGGGATATCGCGGCGATCTCCGCGTTCTTCGCGCTGTCGAACCGGATGGCCAACGTCACCGCCATGCGTCCGAACGACGAGTTCTACATGATGGGGCGTTTGCCGAAATAAGGCGGCGGATACCGGATACCGGCCGAATTCCCTGATTGAGGCATGCCGAACATTGACCTATCGTTGCAATCCCTGGCGTTAAAATCCCTGAATCCCAGAGAGGTCGTCGCATTGCTGGATTGGTCGGAGATTGTGCTGCGCCTTGGCGTCGCCACGCTTGCGGGCGGCCTGATCGGACTTAATCGCGATCTTCAGGGCAAGCCGATCGGCCTGAAGACGCTGGGGGTGGTCGGTCTTGCCACGGCGATGGTCGTGGTATTGGCGACGCTATCCAACGATCCCACCAAAATCTCCGATGCCGCCAGCCGGGTCATGCAGGGCATCCTCACCGGCATCGGTTTCCTCGGCGCCGGCGTCATCGTCCGGGCCGAGCACGATTTCAGAGTGCGCGGACTAACCAGCGCCGCCTGCACCTGGTTGACGGCCTGCATGGGCATTGCCTGCGGGCTCGGGCAATGGCGGATTGTCGCGATCGCTTTGGTGTTCGCATTTGCGCTCCTGATCGTCGGCCGCAGGCTCGAGCGCTGGCTGCATCGCATGCTCGGAGGCAAGGACGACCCGGCGCAGAACTCTCCCGCTTCCTCCCCGCCGCCACCGGACTAACGATCCGGCGCGGCTCGCGCCTTACGAGATTGGAGAAGATGCTCAACAGCCAGAACGAACGAACACCGAAGGCTCGGGTCGTGCGGCTTGGCGGTCGCGAAGTGATCGCGGAGGGGCAGCGTCTCAGTTTTTGGGCCGATATCAGCCATCGCTGCATGACGGCCTCGTGGCCGGCGTTCATCGCCGGCGCCGTATTGGTATTTGTCGGCTTCAACGCGATTTTCGCAGTGCTCTACTGGATCGGAAACCAGCCGATCTCGAATGTGCCGGACGGCGCCTACATCGACTATCTCTATTTCAGTATCGAGACGCTTTCGACCGCCGGTTACGGCGATATGCATCCGCAGACCCATTACGGCCATTTCGTCGCCGCCATGGAACTGTTCACGGGCATCTTCTCGATGTCGCTGATGACCGGGCTGATCTTCGCGCGGTTTTCCCGGCCGAATGCCCGGCTGCTGTTCGCCGATCACCCGGTCATTTCAAGCCATGACGGCAAGTCAACCCTGATGGTTCGCTTCGCCAACGAACGTCACAACATCATCGGCAATGCCACCGCCAGGATCTGGCTGCTCAGGAACGAGGTGAGTCTGGAGGGCGGGTCGTTTCGCAGGTTCTACGAGCTGTCGCTGGTGCGCAACGAGCATCCCGCGCTCGCCCTGAGCTGGACGCTCTATCACGTGCTCGATGAGGGGAGCCCGCTTCACGGGCTCGATGCGGCCGATCTCGAAGCGTCCAAGGTTTCGCTGGTCGTGGTGGTGTCCGGATACGATGTTGTCGCGGCGCAAACCGTCCACGCCCGAAAATCCTACGATTATCACGACATCCTGTTCGGGCAGCGCTACGCCGATATCCTCGGCGCCACGGACGACGGTCGAATCAGGATCGACTACGGCCGGTTCCAGGAGACCTTGGAGGAGACCGTGGAGGGATAATTATCGCATCCGTGCCATGTCAACATTTTCTGTAAGAGGCGCTGCGAGCGTGCTAGATAAGGTCAGGATGTCCCGGAGCTGGCAGCGGTGAAAACCCAGCGACCCATCGTGTCGGATGACGAGCACCGCGTGCTCAAATTCCGGCCGCGCACCCTGGCTCAGCCGTCGGGGCGGCAGGGAGGCCCGGGCAAGCCGGCGCTCGAGCAGGATGCGAAGGGTGAGCCCAACGATTTGTCGCGCTATGAGCGGGACCGGAGCGAACCCGACGATTTTCGCCACCGCATGCTGGCGAACATTGCGGCCTTCGCTTTCACCGTCGCGCTGACGGCGATCGGAATTTGGCTCGCCATGAATATCGCGGATCTGCGCAAGACCCAGGACTGCGTGCTGATGGGGCGGCGCGATTGCGCGCGCATTTCCACGCCGCATTTCTAGTCTAGAGCATGATCCGGAAAAGTGGGCACCGGTTTTCCGAAAAGATCATGCTCAAACAAAAAGATGGAGGGGGACGACGATTCGAAGAAAAGTCATCACGCTCTAGCCTTTCAGCCCGAGTTGGCCTGTTCGACTGGCCTGTTCGACCCGCCAATCGATCCGATCCGCTTCCCCCGCCTCCATTGAACTCAGGGCCTCGCTCCGATATACGGGCACTCGACTCCGGATGGCAGATGGGGCATTCCGGGGCGCGGCGCTCGCCTGCCATGGCACTATGGAATTTATCTCCAATATATCAAAGGCTTAGTGATGTCCTCTACATTCGATCAGGTTGCCACGATTATCGCTGAAACCTGCGACATCCAGCGCGACACGATCACGCCCGAAAGCCACGCCATCGACGATTTGGGGATCGACAGCCTCGACTTTCTCGACATCGCGTTCGCGATCGACAAGGCGTTCGGGATCAAGCTGCCGCTGGAGAAATGGACCCAGGAAGTCAACGACGGCAAGGCGACCACCGAACAAT
>JAQGKJ010000304.1 GCA_028290165.1 Bradyrhizobium sp.
CCGAGCCAGGCCTTGATCGACGACCTCGAAAGGGTCGACGGCGACATCATGATCCTCGGCGTTGCCGGCAAGATGGGGCCGACGCTTGCGGGGCTGGCAAAAGCCGCCCTGCCTCACCGCCGCGTCATCGGCGTCGCGCGTTTCAGCGACGCGAGCGCAAGGGGCTGGCTGGAGGCCCGCGGCATCGCGACGATCAGCTGCGACCTGCTCGACGAGGCCGCCATCAAGGCGCTGCCGAAATCACAAAACATCGTCTTCATGGCGGGGCGAAAATTCGGCGCGGAGGGCGACCTGTCACTGACCTGGGCGATGAACGCGCACGTTCCCGCGCTGGTCGCGCAGGCCTTTCGGAGCTCGCGGATCGTGGCGTTCTCGACAGGCTGCGTCTATCCGTTCGTGAAGGTCGACGGCAAGGGCGCCGACGAGAGCCTTGCGCCCGATCCGCCCGGCGAATACGCGCAATCCTGCGTCGGCCGCGAGCGCATGTTCGAGTATTTCTCGCGGCAATTTTCGACGCCCGGCCGGTTGTTCCGGCTCAACTACGCGATCGACATGCGCTACGGCGTGCTGCACGACATCGCCACCAGGATTTTGGAGGGCAAGCCGATCGACGTCAGCCTCGGCCATGTCAATTTCATCTGGCAGGGCGATGCCGCGGCGCAGGCGCTGCGCTGCCTTGCGCATTGCGACACGCCGACCTCGCCGATCAATGTCAGTGGCCACGAGATTCTCGCCGTGCGCGATCTCGCTATAAAACTCGGCGCGCGGCTCGGCCGCGATCCCATCATCACAGGCCACGAGCAGCCGACGGCGTGGCTGACCGACACCTCGCAGGCGACAAGATTGTTCGGCTTGCCTGTCGTCGATACCGAGCAACTGATCACCTGGACCGCGGACTGGGTCGCGCGTGAAATGCCGAGCCTGGGAAAGCCTACCAAATACGAGGTGCGCGATGGCCGATACTGATCAGGCCGCCATTGTCCGGCTCGGTCCGGACGACGCGCTCGCAGGGCTCGCGCTGTCGGCCGAAGCCGGCTGGAATCAGAACGAGGCGGACTGGCGGTTTTTCCTGGGCCAGGGAAAAATGTTCGGTGTGCGCGACCATGACGGCCATCTGATCGCCAGCGCGGCGCTGTTGCCCTACGCTTCCGGCAACGCCTGGGTCAGCATGGTGCTGGTGACGGAAAACTGGCGCCGCCGTGGCCTTGCCACCAGGCTGGTCGATGCCTGTCTCGACGCCGCGGCAAAACAAAACCTTACCACCTGGCTCGATGCGACGCCGGCCGGCGCCACCGTCTATGGTCCGCTGGGTTTTATGCCGACGCTGCAGCTGCGCCGGTTGCGGCTTGAGAAGGCTGTCTCAACGAAGGCTGAAGCGCCCCCGTCGCTGTCGCCCTGCGGCATTGAACAATTCATTGCGCAGGACCGTCTCGCCATGGGCTTTGATCGCAGCACTTTGTTGACAGAGCTCAGCAAACGTTCGGGCTCCCGGCTGTTGTGTAGCGGCGACGCGCTTGCGCTTATTCGCGACGGTCGCAAGGCGCGGCATATCGGCCCGCTGTTTGCGGATCGTGCGGACCAGGCGCTTGCCCTGGTCAACGAGATCGTTCGTTCCGGCAGCGGGCCTTTGTTGATCGACGCCGTTAACGAGCAGGCGGAATTCTTGCAAGGCCTGACGCGCTCCGGCTGGAGCATCGAGCGGCCGTTTCAGCGCATGCGGTTCGGCCGTGCCGCCGCTCAACCTGCAGGACTGCTGTTCGCCGTTGCCGGGCCGGAATATGGATAAGGGATCGCAGCCATGCATCATAGCCAGATGAAATCCCAAGTGCGGCGTCTGATCGCTGAAGGCACGGTGCTGCCGGCGCACCCGCTCGCGCTCGACGCCGACCGCAAGCTCGACACCATCCACCAGCGCGCGCTGACGCGCTATTACATCGACGCCGGCGCCGGCGGGCTCGCGGTCGGCGTCCACACCACGCAATTTGCCATCCGCGACGTCGGCCTGTACCGGCCGGTGCTGGAGCTGGCGGCCGAGACCGCGGCCAACTGGACCAAACGTCCTCTCGCTATGGTCGCAGGTCTCGCCGGCCCAACAGAACAGGCCGTCGCGGAAGCCGAGATCGCGCACGGCATCGGCTACCACGCGGGGCTGCTCAGCCTCGCCGCGATGAAGTCGGCATCCGAAAACGAGATCATCGCCCATTGCGAGAGGATCGCGCGCGAAATTCCGCTGTTCGGCTTTTATCTGCAGCCGGCGGTCGGCGGCGTCATCCTGAGTGCGGATTTCTGGCGGCGCTTTTGCCTGATCGACAACGTCATCGCGATAAAGATCGCACCGTTCAACCGCTACCGCACGCTCGACGTCCTGCGCGGCGTTGCCGCCGCCGGTGCGCTCGATCGCGTCGCGCTCTATACCGGGAATGACGACCATATCCTGCTCGACCTCACGCTGCCATTCGACCTGCGCGACAAGGGCGTTACGACGCGCACCTATTTCCGCGGCGGCCTGCTCGGCCACTGGTCGGTGTGGACCGCGAGCGCGATCAAACAATTCGAGATGTGCCGCGCCGCGCGGGGCAAGGACAGCGTACCCGCCGATCTGCTGGCGCTCGACGCCCGCGTCACCGATTGCAACAGCGCGTTCTTCGACGTCGCCAACAATTTTCACGGCTGCATCGCCGGCTGCCACGATATCCTGCGGCGGCAGGGCCTTTTGGAAGGAATCTGGTGCCTCGATCCCGATGAGGGCCTCAGCCCCGGCCAGTTGCAGGAGATCGACCGCGTCTGCAACGAGCATGCTGACCTCGCCGACGACGATTTCGTTGCGGCGAATTTGCAGAAATGGCTGGCATGAACGAGCCTGAAGAGCCGTTCATCCAGCTGCGCAACGTCCGCAAGGTCTATCGTTCGCAAGGCTCAGAGTTCCTCGCGGTCTCCGACGTCACGATGGACATCAGGGAGGGCGAATTGATTTCGCTGGTCGGCCCTTCCGGCTGCGGCAAGACCACGGTGCTGAAGATCCTGGCCGGACTGCATGACGCCGACGGCGGCACCATCCAGATCGGCAATACGAAAACCCCGTTTGATCCCGCGCGCGACATCGGCATGGTGTTCCAGCAGGCGCTACTGTTGAAATGGCGGACCGTGCTCGAGAATGTGCTGCTGCCGGCCGAAATCGTCGGCTTGCCGATGAAGGCCGCGCGCGCCCGCGCCCGCGATCTGCTCCATCTGGTCGGACTTGCCGGTTACGAGGAAAAATATCCGCAGCAATTGTCGGGCGGGATGCAGCAGCGCACCGCGATCGCGCGCGCCTTCATCCACGACCCGAAACTGATCCTGATGGACGAGCCGTTCGGCGCGCTCGACGCGCTGACCCGGGAACAGATGAACCTGGAGATGCTGCGGATCTGGCGCGAGAGCGGCAAGACCATCATCTTTGTCACCCACAGCATCCAGGAGGCGGTGTTCCTCGCCTCGCACTGCGCCGTCCTCACCGCTGGGCCGGCGCGGATGGCGGAATATTTCCCGATCGACCTGCCGTTTCCGCGCGCGCTGCCGATCAAGACCACGGACGAATTCGGCGCCTATGCGCGGCGGATCTATGCGAGCCTGGGGCTCGGTGCCAGCGCGTAGCAACGAGACTTTCTGCTATCGATCCATTAACGTGTGGGCAAACAGAGGGAACGACATGACAAAACTCTCGGTCGCCATTGTGGGAGCGGGCATGGGCGGGCTCGCGACCGCCGCCGCGTTGCACCGGGCCGGTATTGCCGTCGACGTCTACGAACAGGCATCGAAATTTGCCCGGCTGGGTGCCGGCATCCAAATCGGCTGCAATGCCATGAAAGTCTTGCGCGGCCTCGGCCTCGAACCTCTGATGCGCGCCAGTGCCTTTTATCCGCGCTCGTGGAACAACAGGGAATACGACACCGGCGAAGTTCGCTTCGACATGATCTTCGGTGAAGCCGCCGAACAGCGATATGGAGCACCCTATCTGCTTGGCCACCGTGGCGACCTTCATGCCGCGCTCGCCAGCGCCGTGCCGGAGGAGGCCATTCATCTCGACCACCGCGTCGTCACGATCGATCAACGCCCCGACCGCAGCGTCAGGCTGAGTTTTGCCAACGGTAAGTCGGTCGAAGCCGACGCGGTCGTTGCATCCGACGGCGTTCATTCCTTCGTCAAGGAACAACTGTTCGGCAAGGATACGCCGAACTTCACTGGCCGGATTGCTTACCGCACGGTGTTTCCAGCAGCGCTGCTGAACGGTTATGAAATCGACGATTGCACCAAGTGGTGGGGACCGGACCGTCACATCGTGATCTACTACGTCAAGCCTGATCGCAGCGAGGTCTATTTCGTCACCAGCCAGCCCGAACCGGAATTTAAGATAGAGTCATGGTCGGCCACCGGAGATGTCGAAGAGTTGCGCAAAGCCTTCGACGGTTTCCATCCGCAAGTTCGCCACGTGCTGGCCGCCTGCCCGTCGGTTCACAAATGGGCGCTGGTCGACCGCGACCCGCAGTCGCACTGGGGCCAGGGCAATATCACGTTGCTGGGCGACGCCTGCCATCCGATGACGCCCTACATGGCGCAAGGCGCGGCGATGGCGATCGAAGATGCCGCCGTGCTGTCACGCTGCCTGGGGGATGTCGACCGCGACGGTGTCGAGGCCGCCTTCCGCCGCTTCGAGGCAACCCGCAAGCCCCGCACCTCGCGCGTTCAATTGAGCTCTCGCACAAATACCTGGCTCAAGCAGCGGACAGATCCGGACTGGGTCTACGGCTACGACGCCTGGAATGCGCCTCTTGCGGAACTTGAAGCGGCATGATTGCTTGACCGGGGATGTTGGGGTGATCACGGTTTCGGAAGAGAGAGTCG
>JAQGKJ010000321.1 GCA_028290165.1 Bradyrhizobium sp.
GGTTCTTAAGGTGGGTCTGGCGCGCTTCCTGGGTTCCGGACGAGACCAGATTCTCCAACGCCGCCGCGAAATCATGGCGCGGCGCCGCGATGGAAGAGAGTTCAGGGCGGAGTTGAGCGCCACCGCGGTGAAAACGCGAGAGGGCTTTATCCTGAACGGATTCTTGCGCGATCTCACCGACAAGATCGCCGCGGAGGACCGCATCAGGCAGGCAGAAAAGATGGAAGCCGTCGGCCAGCTCACCGGCGGCATCGCCCATGATTTCAACAATATCCTCACCGTCATCACGGGAACGATCGAGATTCTGGCCGAGGCGGTGGCGAAGGAGCCGCAGCTTGCGGCCATCACCAGGATGATCGACGAAGCCGCGGCACGCGGCGCCGATCTCACCCAGCATCTTCTGGCCTTCGCCCGCAAGCAGCCGCTGCAGCCACGGGACATCGACATCAACACGCTGATCATCGACACCGCCAAGCTGCTGCGGCCGACGCTCGGCGAGCACATCGAGATCGAATCGGTTTTCGAAGACGAGACTTGCGCAGCGACCGTCGATCCAAACCAGCTCACGACCGCCCTTCTCAATCTTGCGCTCAACGCCCGCGACGCCATGCCTGACGGCGGCAAGCTTATCCTCGAAACCGGTTCGGTCTATCTCGACGAGAATTACGCCGGCATGCACAGCGACGTCAAACCGGGTCACTATGCCCTGATCGCGGTGAGCGATACCGGCATCGGCATTCCCGCCGGCATCCTCGACAAGGTGTTCAACCCGTTCTTCACCTCCAAGGGGCCCGGCAAGGGCACCGGCCTCGGGTTGAGCATGGTCTACGGCTTCGTCAAGCAATCCGCCGGGCACATCAAGATCTACAGCGAGGAGGGCCATGGCACGACGATCAAGATGTACCTGCCACCGGGCACCGGCGCTTCAGTTGCTTCCGAAGCCGATTCCGCACCGAGCGTTCAGGGCGGCCACGAGACAATTCTGGTCGTGGAGGACGACAAGCTGGTGAGAGATTATGTGCTGACGCAATTGCATTCGCTGGGCTACGTCACGCTGGACGCGGCGAATGCGGCGGAGGCGATCGCCCTCGTCGAAGCCGGCCGTGAATTCGACCTGCTGTTCACCGACGTGATCATGCCGGGCGCCATGAATGGCCGCCAGCTTGCCAACGAATTGCAAAAGAGCAGGTCCGGAATGAGGGTGCTATTTACTTCGGGCTACACCGAAAACGCGATCATTCACCACGGCCGGCTCGACTCCGGGGTCCTGCTGCTCGCCAAACCCTACCGCAAATCGGATATGGCCGGAATGATCCGGAAGGCGCTCGCCGATTAGCTCTCAACGATGGCGTCGACTCACGAACCGCGCTGCGCGGTCATCACGATCCGGATCAGGTCGGCGGCATTCCTTGCGCCGAGCTTTTTCATGATGTTGGCGCGATGATCTTCGATCGTGCGCGGGGAGATTCCAAGGTGGCGCCCGGCCTCCTTGTTGGAGGCACCCGATACGAATTGCTCCAGCACTTCGCGCTCGCGTCGCGTCAACGGCTCGCGTCCGGAAAAATGCAGCGATGCGACGTTTGACGCCGAGTTCTCTGCCTGCCGGCGCGCATATGCCCCGATCGCCTCATCCAGCCGGGCCACGATCTCGCTGCCGCGGAACGGCTTTTCGATGAAGTCCAGCGCGCCGTTCTTGATCGCGGTGACCGCCATGGCGATATCGCCCTGCCCGGAAATCATGAAGATCGGCGCCGGATAGTCCTCGCCGTGAAGCTCTCTCAGGATATCGAGGCCGGATTTACCGGGAATGTGGACGTCGAGCAGGATGCAGGCGGGGGTCCTGCTTCGCGCCACCGCCAGCAGTGCGGCGCCGTCGGCAAAGCAGATGACCTGATAGCCACCAGCCGACAAAACCATCGAGAGGGTTTCCCGCACGGCCGGATCGTCGTCGACTACGAAAATCTCGCCGCGGGAGGGTGATTTCTCGGCCATGCCATCGTCCATTGGCAGTGAAAAGAAGCAGTGAAAAATGACGCTCACTTGCCGAAACCGCGCCACGCCCGCGGCGCAAATTCGAGCCCGCCCGTATTTGTACGGGACCAGGACTTAACGCACAAGTAGCACCAGCGGCATTAGAAACGCGCTCGAGGAGAGCGCTTATGCAGAATGCAGATGGTGGCAGTTCGGTGGAATCCGACGGCCGGAATGACGATCGTCGCGCCGTCGTATCGGACCTCGTGTCCCTGATCGAGCACGTCCAGGCGAGCCTGAAGCTGATCGAAGCGGCCATCGTCCGGGAAACGCCGCTCTGCCATGAGGAACTCGCTGCCAACGTTGTCGTCCTGGACGACGTTACTCCGCGTTACATCAACGTGAATGCCGCCTTAAATGCCTGCAACGCGGGGCTGGGCCTCGCCCTGCATTTGCTGCTGGATACCAGGACGCCGAAACTGGGTGCCTGCGCGAAGGCCGGCGGTTGAATGCTTTCAATCGCGAGCTGCCGTCGATTCATCGAACCAGGCATCATCACACCGGTCAGCATCAGATCGATCTTTGCGCCCGCGCAAACAATTCGGCAGCGACTATCTCAGCTGAACGACGCTTGAAAAGCGGGACTGGGCTTCCGCAAGACATTCGTTGATCGCCGCCAGCAGCGCGACCGGCGTGAACGGTTTGCGCAGGCAGCGCGAGGCGCCGAGCTCAAGCGCCATCCTCAGGAAATCGGGAGCCGGCGAATTGAGATTGGCGAAGGCATAGCCGGACATCGCGATCAGCGGGACCGTCGGCGCGCGCTCGTGGAAAATCCTGATCGACTCGAAGCCACGCATGTGCGGCATGAAGATGTCGACGATCATCAGGTCGAACGTCGCGCCCTCAAGCGCCCGAAGTCCGGCTTCGCCGCCATCGGCGACGGTCACCTGAAAGTCGTGTCGCTCGAGATAGATCTCGATGGCCATGCAGACCATTGGATCATCATCAACGACGAGAACGCGTGGCATGTTGGTCCCCCGAGGCTGAACATCTTGTTTCGGCAGTTCGGCAACCCCCAAATCGTAATGCAAGCGATCCTCCTTTGGAATCAGAACTTCTGCTGCAACGCGTTGCGGAGTGCCCGACGAAGGTCGGGAACTTTTGCGCGCCGTTGTTTCACAGACACCGTCAGACAAGAGGTCCTGCCCTCGATCCCGATAGCTCAGCCTGCAGGGGCCTCCGCGACCGACTCGTTTGACGATTTCATTCCGCCGTTGGTACCGCCGTCGGCGATCAAGACCCTGAGGCCACGCCCCTTGAGCCAGGCCCGAATGGCGAGGCAAATATGCGGATCGTCATCCACAACTAAAATGCGGCGCATAAACACAGCGAGCTGTCTGCCCTCCACCGTGTATTGGAACTAATGTGCAACCTGGCTTGCGAAATCGAACGGCCGGGCTATCCTTGAACTCACATCAGACGAGCCAGCACACAGGTGACGAGAGACTGGTTGTGCTCCGCCCTTCGGCCGGAAAGTCCATGTCTGTCCAGCGCCCGGGTAATCATCTGTTGCAAGCGCTGCCCGCGGCGGAATTCGAAGTCCTGCGTCCGCATCTCGAAATCGTTGAGTTGGTCAGGGAAACTGTCCTGGTGGAAGCCCAACCCGCTGACGCACGTCTACCTGCCTCACAGCGGCGTGATCTCGATGTTGGTCCGCCTCTCGGAAGGACAAACGGTCGAGGTGGCGATGGTCGGCCACGACAGCGTTTTCGGCGCCTCGGCCGCGCTCGACGGCGGGATGTCGCTGACCACCGCGGTTCGTCTTTCTGCCGGGCACAGCCTCCATTCTCGGTAACCAACGCTTGGCTGACGAGGCTGCCATCATCGTCTTCAATGATGGCATCATCTGCACCATAGCGCGCATAGCGATGGAACCAGCGTAGGAAAATGCACCTGTTTGCCAATTTCTCTTGCCAAAAATACCGGCCAAGCTCATCCTGTACGTCGAGTACCGTGCATAGGCTATGGCGGTTCCAGAGGCCGGTTGTGGTCCCTCTAGGCAGGAGGCTACTTTGGATGCGGGTGCTCGTCCTCCCAACGGATTTCTATCGTCGCTGCCCGCTGACGATTTCGAACTGATCCGGCCGTCTCTGCGGACCGCCGATCTGGTACCGGAATCCGTGCTGGTCGAGGTCGATGAAACGCTCAAGCGCGCCTACCTGCCGCATCGAGGCGTGATCTCGCTTGTCGTCAAGCTTGCGAAGGGAGAGCACGTCCAGATCGCCATGATCGGCCGCGACAGCATTTTTGGCTCGTTCGCTGCCCTTGGTGACCCGACAGCACTCAACAGCGCGGTGGTGCTGGTGCCCGGCGTTGCTTCGACGATCGAGGTCGATCGCCTTCGCGCCGCGGCCGATCAAAGTTCGACGCTCCGCGCGGCGCTGGTTCGGCACGGGCTCGCGGTCTACGCGCAGATCCAGCAGACTGCCGGGTGCAACGCCTCGCACACCGTGGAATCCCGGCTGGCGCGATGCCTGCTGCAAACGCACGATCTATCCGGCGGCGATAAACTTGTTCTGACCCAGGAATCGATGGCGCAGATCATCGGCGCGCGCCGCAACAGCGTGTCGCTGGTGGCCAACACGCTGCAGCAGGCCAAATACATCCACTACAGCCGGGGCCATATCGAGATCACCAATCTGGACGGCCTCATCAAGACCTCCTGCGAATGTTACGCAACGGTCAAGGCTCACTACAACAGATTGGTTCGGCCGCGCTGTCTGACGTGATCTTGCGTGGCGTGATCTTTAACCGACGATGCAGCGCCGCAGCCCGCGTATCACGATGCCCGCCATTCGCGGCTGCCAATGCGATCGGCCCCGTACAACTACGGGTCACCTGCGTTTGCACCGCAAATTTATTCGGTCCGGAGTTAACTGGCTGTTCAACGAGCACTGATACCTGTCGCGGTGCTGACGAGCGTGAGTTCGAAAAAGGCGGCCATTCTTTCGCATGCGCACCGAATATCTCGCCTGTGTTCGGCAAGTTTTGCGAATTGCGCGGAGTTGGAAGACATGTCTTTTGATTTGTCGATGCCGATCCTGGTGGTCGATGACTACAACACCATGATCCGCATTATCCGCAACCTGCTCAAGCAGATCGGATTCGAGAATGTCGACGACGCCACCGACGGATCGGCCGCGCTCGCCAAGATGCAGGGCAGGAAATACGGCCTGGTGATTTCCGACTGGAACATGGAGCCGATGCCGGTTACGATCTGCTCCGGGAAGTCCGCGCCAGCCCGGAGCTTTCGCAAACGCCCTTCATCATGATCACCGCGGAATCGAAGACCGAAAACGTCATTGCCGCGAAGAAGGCCGGAGTCAACAACTACATCGTCAAGCCGTTTAACGCCGCGACGCTGAAGACCAAGATGGAAGCGGTGTTCCCGGGCACGGCCGAGTAGCATAGCGCCGCAATCCTGTTTTCAGGGCAGGCGGCGACGGAGCGGCCTCCGCCGCTGCAAGCGCCCGATCCGCATTC
>JAQGKJ010000325.1 GCA_028290165.1 Bradyrhizobium sp.
TCCCGCTATTAAATCTCGGCACCTGCCGCGCGCTGCATGTCGACGGTCATCAGCCGGACGCCGCGATCCATTACGCCAAACTGTGCCGCGAGGCCGGCATCCTGACCTCGCTCGACGGCGGCGGGCTTCGTACCAACACCCACGAGCTGCTGGAATTCATTGACGTCGCCATCGTCGCCGAGCGGCTGTGCGAGCAGATGGACCTGACGCCGGAAAAGATGCTGGAATATCTCAAGAGCCGGGGATGCCGGGTCGGTGGCATTACGTTGGGCGAGCGCGGGCTGCTCTGGTACGACGAGGCCGGCAAAACACACACGCTGCCCGCGCTGCCGATCCCGCGCGAACGCGTGCTCGATACCAATGGCGCCGGCGACGTGTTTCACGGGGCCTATATCTATTCCTACCTCAGTAGTCCCGGCAAAAGCTGGCACGACCATTTCGACTTCGCCCGCGCGGCATCGACCTACAAGATTCAACGTCTCGGCAACGAGGCCGGGTTGCCGACGCTTGCCGACATCGAAGCCATCCGGCAGGAATTTCGCGTTCCGGTCTAACCGGTTCTGTTGGGAATGAAGCATGGGCCGCGTTTTCGTTGCCGGAAGCATCAACATGGATGTGGTGGCAACCGCCGACCGGCATCCCAGGATTGGCGAGACCGTCGCCGGCCATGCGGTGCTTTATTTTCCGGGCGGCAAGGGTGCGAACCAGGCGGTCGCTGCAGCAAAACTCGGCGCGCCGACGGCACTGATCGGCCGGTTGGGTGCGGATGCGTTCGGCGATCAGCTGACGACGTTCCTCGCCGCGCAAGGGGTCGACCTCAGCTTCGTGCGGCAGACTGCCGAAGCGCACACCGGGACGGCCCTCATCACGATCGCCAGTGGCGACAACACGATTGTTGTCGTGCCCGGGGCGAATGCGCTGGTCGATGCCGCCGATGTTGCCGCACCCGTCCTCGCGAAAGGCGACATCGCGGTCAGCCAGTTCGAGATTCCCCTGCCCGCGATCACTACTTTCTTCCAAAGAGCCCGCGCGGCGGGCGCGACCACGATCCTCAATCCGGCGCCGGCGATCAAATTTGGCCGCGAACTGCTCGATCTCGTCGATATACTCATCCTCAATGAAACCGAACTCGGCTTTCTCGCCGGGATCGAGCTTCGCGACACCGATGATTATCCGCGGCTCATCGACGCTGCCAGATCACTGGAGATCGACAGGGACAAGATCATATGCGTGACGCTGGGCAAGCGTGGCATCGTGGCCCTCATCGACGGCCGGCCGCACACTGATTTGGGTCGCGCCGTGAAAGCCGTCGATACGACCGGCGCCGGCGATTGCTTTGTCGGCGCGGTCGCGGCGCTGCTCGCCGACGGACAGCCGGTTCGCAGCGCCTTCGGCTATGCCAATATTGCAGCTTCGATTTGCGTGCAACGAATGGGCGCCGCGCCGTCGATGCCGACGGTTGAGGAGGTCAAGGCGGTCCTTCGATCACTCAAGCCAGCGCCGCCTTGAGATCAAAACTCATATCACCCGCCTGTTCCGGTTCGATCGACCGGTTCATGCCGAGGATCTTGCGTCCGAACACATGGTCCGATGCGCGGTTGATCGACTCGATGCCGACGAGCCGGCCGGCCTTGTAGCAAAATGCCGAGAACGATCGCTGCGTGCGATCACCGCGCACCACGACGCGGTCGTATCCGGTGGTGAGACCTGCGATCTGGAGCTTGTCGTCGCCCTGGTCGCTCCAGAACCAGGGCTGGCCGTCATAAGTTTTGGCATCGCCGGTGAGCCGCGCCGCGACGCAGCGGGCGTGGTCAGTGGCGTTCTGCACGGACTCAAGCCGCAGCGAACCGCCGAAGCGCGGGCTGGCAAACAGCGCGCAGTCGCCGATCGCAGAGATATTTGGGTCGGACGTCAGCAATTGTTCGTTGACGATGATGCCGGAGGCCGCCTGCAGGCCCGCTTCGGCCGCGAGCTCGACATTGGGTAAAACGCCGACGCCGACCACCACGAGATCCGCCGGCACATGGCGGCCGTCGCTGAGGCTGACCCCGGTCACGTTGGCACCGTCGCCTTCGATGGCGGTGGCCTGGACGCCCAGATGGATACGAATGCCCGCCGCGGTGTGCCGTTCCTGAAAGAAATCCGAGATTTCCGCGGTCACCGCGCGCGCCATGACGCGCGCTCCGAGTTCGACGACATCCACTTCAAGGCCCTTGATGCGGGCGGTAGCGGCGAACTCGAGACCGATAAAACCCGCACCGATCACGACAACGCGCTGGCCCGACGCGATCCGTTTTCGCAACGCCTCGCTTTCATCGAGAATTCGCAAGTAACGTACGTCCACAAAATTGGCGTTGGGGATATCGAGCAGGCGATTGCGCGCACCGGTGGCCAGCACCAGGTGCCCGTAATCCAGATTTGCGCCGGATGCGAGCTGCAGCCGGCGCGCAGGCCGATCGATGGCCGCGGCGCGATCGGCGATCAGTTCGATATTCTGGTCGCGATAAAATTTATCGGGGCGGAACATCAGGCTGTCCGGACGCCCTTCGCTCTTCAGATAGGCCTTGGACAGAGGCGGCCGCTGATACGGCAGATGCGCCTCATCGTTGATCAGGCAGATGCGCTCGCCATAGCCATGCTGGCGCAGCGAAGCCGCGACTTGAAAGCCGGCGTGACCGGCGCCGACGATAACAACTGTTCCCTGTGCCATGGGGTCAGGCAGGTATCACGCGAAGCGGCAAGGTGTCGAGCCCGCGCAGCGTGTTGTTCAGCCGCAGCCTGGGTTCGCCCATCAGTTCGAA
>JAQGKJ010000338.1 GCA_028290165.1 Bradyrhizobium sp.
CGAACGAAACGGTCAGCGTATAGCTGCCATCATTTCCACTGGTCGACTTCATATACAGCGAGCGATCGACGCCGACCACCTGCGCCTCGAGTGGCTGGGCGACGCTGGTCTCGACCACCTCCGCGGATGCGCCGGGGAACACGCCGGAGACCGTGACCTGCGGCGGCACAATATCGGGAAATTGCGCCACCGGGATCGCCAGCAGCGCCAGCGCGCCCGCGATGGTGATGACGAACGCAATCACGATCGCAAGGCGGGGACGGTCGACGAAAACGGCTGATATCATTGGCTTTTATCCGCCGGTTTCGCCCCACCGGCGACGCCATTATCGATTTGGGTCCGGCCGTCGGTTGTGGCGGCCTTCATGTTTGACTGGATCAGCGTGCTCGCCGGTCCAGGCGAGACCGGCTGGCCGGGACGCACCCGCTGCAGGCCCTCGACGATCACCTTCTCTCCCGGCGACAGCCCGCTGATGACCGAGGCCAAGGTGGGCGTCGATTGCCCGAGCTGGATTCGGCGCTGCTCGGCCTTGTTGTCCGGTCCGACCACGAAGACATAATCGCCCTGCTGATCGGACAGAACGCCCGCGCGCGGGATCGCCACCACCTCGACCGGCTGCACGCCTTCGAGCATCACGGTGACAAATTCGCCGTCGGTAAGTTCGCGCACCGGACCGCCCGTGGTGGAAGGGTCGTGAAGCGTCGGATTGGGGATTGCGCCGCGTACCGTGAAGGTGTCGGTGCTTTGCGCGATGGTGTTGCTGACGAAGTCCAGTTTGCCGGTCTGGTCATAGAGAGGGCCGTCCGGCAGGCGGACCTTGATCACTACCGCGTTGAAGCCGCCCCGCGTTGCGTAGCGCTCGCGCAACTCCAGCCCCTGGCGCACCGGAACCGGGAACGTGACGTACATCGGGTCCTGGCTGACGATGGTCGTCAGCACGCCCGATCCCGGGCCGACAACGTTCCCCTCCGTAACGGCGGTGCGGCCGACCTTGCCATCGATGGGCGAGCGGATATCGGTATAGTCGAGGTTGATCTGGGAGGCCTGCATCTGGGCCTGGGCCGACTGCACCTGCGCCTCCAGGCTGCGCTGGTTGGCGAGCGCGGCATCGTAGGTCGATTGCTGGCCGGCCGGTCCGCCGAGCAGGGTACGCGCGCGCTCGGTCGTCAATCTCGCGTTTTCAAGAGTGGCCTCCAATTGCGCCACAATCGCCTTCTTCGCCGCGAGATCGGCCTCGAACGGGCCGCGTTCGAGACGATAGAGCTCATCTCCCGTCTTGATTTCGGCGCCTTCGGTGAACGACCGCTTTTCCAGAAACGCGGTGACGCGCGCCACCACATTGACCCGATTGACCGCTTCGATCCTTCCGAGAAATTCGCTGATTTCGGTAATCGGTCGCTTGGTCGCTTCAACGACGCCTACCGCGGGGGGGCCGTTTGCGGCAGGTTGCGCCCAGGTTGCAGCGGGTGCTGCAATGGCAGTCAGCAGCAGGCCGACAGTCACTCTTGGGAGAAGCATTTCGCGCGCCCTCACCACGACCAGAAGGGCATCTTAACACAGCTCGGTGGAACCGATCACCACGACAGAATTTCTTATTGTATGGAACAATTCAGACGCGGCGTGGCGCAACGGCGCCAGGACGACCAGGGCATCGCTGGAGCGACCAGAATGGAGGACGGATCAGATGTCGCGGCTGGTCCTACCGTGGAATGCTGTCCTTGCATCCAACAGACCAGCGACTTCGCGTGCTTTCAGGCTACTTTCCCATGGCCGCCGCCAGCAGCGCCTGCGCCTGTTTTGTTGCTTCAGCGAACGACGTCTCTCGCAGAGCGCGTTGGGTAAAGCAGCGCGTAAAGGCGTCTTCGCCCCTTTGGCGGAGGTCGCCAAGCTTGTCGTAGGCCTTCTTGTCGATCTTGTTGAACCGAAGGTCGTCGTCGCCTTGCTCGGCCCTCTTGTTGTAGTCGGCCCGGATGGCCGCACAGGCCGCGATCTGCACCTTTGGCTTGATCGATCCCTCGGCGATATAAACCCTGCCATTGGCGAGGGCGGAAACGATCACCTCATCTGCCTCGTTCGGGATTTCGGATTGGGTTCGCCCCGCGAGAAAACCATAGACAAAGGTGGCGGAGGCCGGCGTGGCAACCGGTAAGGGGTTGAACTTCACCACCGCGCTGCCGTTCGAGATCGCCTGGGTGTAGAAGCTTTCATTCTTGAGTGCCGAGCCGATCTGCTGCGGCACGTTCTTCAGATCCTTGTCCCACCAGTCCTTGTGGGCGCGCAGCCAACGCGCGAACATCGTCTGCGTCGTCACGATGATGTGAGCCCTGGGTTCGACATACTTGCCATCGGCGCCATTGCCGCCTGCTTTCTCGCCGTTTTCCCCCATTTCATCGTCGTAGCGCAGGCCGTCGAGCGTGCCAAAACCTTCGTCCCCCTTGTAGAAGGTTTCGATATTGAGCTTGGCCGGGCCGAAACCTTTTCGATCGGGCTCACTCAGGATCGCACTCATCTGCGCTTTGAGATCGGCGAAGGCTGCGTCCTCGGCTTTCTTCGCGGCATCGTCGACCTTTCCGGCATCGTAGAGCGGCGAGAATTTCTCGATCGCCGCATCGCGCGTCGCGATATAGCGATCTTCCGGCGAAGGTTTTAGCGGCGCGGCGCCGGCATTCGAAAGCATGGCAACGAGACAGACGACCGCGCATGCAGCGCCCTTGCCGGAACGCGCGGGCACGTTCGCGGCGACACCTGGAATTTTAATCTGCATGTCGATCTTCTTTCCCTGATGCGGGGCGTGGAGCAGATGGGTCATTTGACAGTGGCGCTGGCAATCGGACCTTTGATCATGCCAATGGCGAAGCGCGCGATCTCGCTGGTCTTGTCGGCCTCGCCGGTTTCGACAGTGACCTTCCAATCGGAGAAAACCCGCCAACCAATCGTGAAGTGTCCGACAGTGGCGAGAAAGACGCGGCTATCGACGACCATCGGCAGGACAAGCGGGGTTTTGTCGGTCAGGCCGGCGGCGCCGACAGGGCGGTCAGCATCGTCGCCGCCGGTCGGCACATCTGCAGCATCCGGCCTGTCGGAGATACGCTTCAATCGCCGATATTCTTCGCGCTGCGTAGGGGTCATTGCTGCGAGCAGGTGTGCTTCCACCCCGGCAGGATCGAACTGCGTCTGCCTGACCAGTTCCAGAGCCGCGCGCTGAAGTTCCTCGCAATCGATCCCGCAATTATTCGCTTGCCAATTGTCGAGGCTGGCCCAGTCGTTCAGTGTGTTCCGGGTATCGAACCGGGGAGCGAGGACAAAGCTGGCCTCGCAGGGCTCCATCCATTTGCCGTCGATCCAGGGCGTCAGCGTCAACGTCGAGGTCAGGCTGGGTCCGAAATCCAGCCTGTCGTCGATGACGAATGGAATGCGGTCGATCGAGGCGAAAGAACGCGTCAGGCCGCAGGAACCGCCGACATCGTTTTTCCAGCTCTCCGGACCCTGCATCAGGCGTGAACGCCGGTTGCCGGTTGAAAAAAACACCGTCGAATTGCAGTTGGCGGTGCCTCCAATGCTGTTGGCGGCGAGTATGTTGGTGCCCGGTAATCCCGCGACGACCACGTCTGCGTCGAGATCATCGAGAGCCTTCAATAGCTCGCTCGACGGAGTGAACGGGGGCGTTGATCGCGCCGCCCGCTCTGTGAATTCCCGACGGGAATATTTCAGCGCGAACCGCTTCGCTCCCGTAACGAAGCCGGCGGGAGATTTCCTCACGATCAATCAGACCATGTCGATGGTCGCAGCCGGCGTGTTTTCGTTCGACGACGGCCAATTGTTCTTGATCAGGGTCACCAGATGCCGGGCGGCCGTTTTGCAGGCGGCGTCTGCGGCGTGCGCGGTATCCACCAACGTTATCGTAACGATGAACGCGACGGCGGCGCGTACAACTATGGAAAAGGACGGCATGGAAGCTTTCACCCCACAGCAAATCTTTGGCGCAGCCGAAGGCTCCATCATTTCCCGACTACCGGAAAATAGGTGCCGGACACCGAACCGCCGTTGCTGCAATATGACGTCGGTTTGGCGGTCGTGACGCGCCGAGGACTGATTTCACGAACCACGATCGCGATGCCCTTGCGGGTGACACTTAGCGACCGATTCGCGGCCTCATTCCCGTTCGCATTTTGGACAACCAAAAGCGATTTGCCACTCTCGCGTCCGTCACCTTCGAACCCGCAGTCCGGCTCGACGGTGAATTCCGCAAGGATGCCGCCTCTGTTCCGAATCAGGGCGCGGCCATTGTGACTGAGCCATTCTCCGAAAAAACCCCTCGGGGCGGGGTCGATCGCCTGCAGCATTTCGGTGCGGGCTTGCAGCATCTGCCCGAGGTCATAGTCCGGCGCTTGCGGTGAATTCTCGCGCGCAAGTTGAAAGGCGCGCTGGTCGCCGCGGAGCGCGTCAGCACTGAGGCGATCGAGGCGGGCAAGGGCGTTGGCGTACTTTTGTGCGACCTCGCGATCCAGTTTCGCAAGATCCGGGTCCTGGCAAATGAGCTGTTCAACCGCCGTCTGCGCCGAAGAACAATCAAAGGAGGCGGCGACACCTTGGTTGACAGCATCAAGCCGTTTCAATTCCGCGGTTGCGTGCA
>JAQGKJ010000361.1 GCA_028290165.1 Bradyrhizobium sp.
GGCCAAAACTACACGGTCAGCCAGATCAAGAGCATCGCCCAATAGCCGGGCCTGCGCCGCCGCGGGCCGCGCCAGCAATCATCATCACTGCGTTTGTAAATCTGCTTCACCCCGGCGCCTCGCGACGCCGGGGTGAAAACCTTTTGCGGGCCTTAGCAAGGAAATTCGTATTGAAGCCTTGGGCTTAGGCAAATTTTAAGTCGCGGGGCGTAGGTTGTTATCTGTGAGTTCAGTGGTTGAGAGTTTGTGAGTACGCCATGACAGAACCCCATCGCCCGAGGGTAAAATACGTCATCGGGCCTGACGGCAGTCCGTTAACAATTGCGGATTTGCCCGCGCCCGGAACCAAACGGTGGGTAATTCGCCGTAAGGCTGAGGTCGTTGCCGCGGTCCGCGGCGGCCTGCTTTCCCTTGAGGAGGCTTGCAGCCGCTACACGCTAACGGTCGACGAGTTCCTTTCCTGGCAATTTTCCATCGATCAGCACGGCCTTGCAGGGCTGCGCACCACGCGCATCCAGCAATATCGCCAATAAGCCCTCATCAGAATCAGCGACATTTGATGAAAATCGGCTTCGCAAGACGAAGCCGATTTTTTTGATGTTCAACTTTTGCCACGGCCCTTAACCTTCGTTAACCATATCGAAACCATCCCATAGGCAATAATTGCCCAGTCGGCTCCTGGAGCCGAATCTGAGGGGCGGTTGGTTTGCAAGGTCTCGTAGGCTTCCTAAAGGGTCTGGGCGCTTCGCGGTTGATGGCGATGGTCGCGGTAACAGCCGCGCTGATCGGTTTCTTCGCGTTTGTGATCATGCGCGTCACCACGCCGCAGATGACCACGCTCTTTACCGACCTCAGCGTCGAGGATTCCTCCGCCATCCTCAAGGATCTGGAACGCCAGGCCATCCCCTTCGAACTGCGTAATGATGGCGGCGTGATCATGGTGCCGAAGGACAAGGTCGCCCGGCTGCGCATGAAACTCGCCGAGGGCGGCCTGCCCAAAGGCGGCGGCGTCGGCTACGAGATCTTCGACAAATCCGATGCGCTCGGCACCACCAGCTTCGTCCAGAACATCAATCACTTGCGCGCGCTCGAGGGCGAACTTGCCCGCACCATCCGCGCCATCGACCGCGTCCAGGCGGCCAGGGTCCACCTAGTACTGCCCGAGCGGCCGCTGTTTTCGCGGGAGACGCCGGAACCGTCGGCTTCGATCGTGGTGCGCGTGCGCGGTGCGCTGGAACCGCAGCAGATCAGGGCCATCCGCCATCTGGTCGCCTCCGCCGTCAACGGCCTGAAGCCGCAGCGGGTGTCGATCGTCGATGAAGCCGGTCAATTGCTCGCCGACGGCGCCAGCGGCGATGCCGACAACGCCGTCGCGGACGAACGCCGGGCCGGATTCGAGAAGCGGATGCGCAACCAGGTCGAGGCGATCGTGTCCTCGGTGGTCGGCGCCGGCCGCGCCCGCGTCCAGCTCTCGGCCGACTTCGACTACAACAAGATTACCCAGACCTCGGACAAGTTCGATCCCGAAGGCCGGGTGCTGCGCTCGAGCCAGACCCGGGAAGAATCCTCAGCCACCGCCGAGAGCAACGGTCAGGTCACCGTCAACAACGAATTGCCCGGCAACCAGCGCCCGGACAACGCCACGGCCGCGCGCGACCAGAGCAAGAAGACTGAAGAGACCAACAATTATGAAATTTCCCGCACCACCAAGACCGAAGTGACCGAGGCCGGACGGGTCAATCGCATCTCGGTCGCGGTACTGGTCGACGGCACCTATGCCAAGAACGAAAAAGGCGAGATGGTCTACCAGGAGCGCAACAAGGAACAGCTCGATCGCATCGCCGCACTGGTCCGCTCGGCGATCGGATTCGATCAGAAGCGCGGCGACCAGGTCGAGGTGGTGAACCTCAAATTCGCCGAGGCGCCCGCGGTGCCCCCGCTGGCCGAGCCGACCGGCCTGCTCGGCTTCCTGCAGTTCACCAAAGACGACGTGATGTACGTCATCGAACTGGGCGTCATGATGCTGCTGAGCCTCGTGGTGCTGTTCATGGTGATCCGGCCGCTGGTCAGGCGCATCCTTGCTTCCGAAGAGATCGCGTCGCTGACCGCCGACGATCCGCTGCCGGCGCTGACCGACGGCAGCGCCGCCGGCCAAA
The DNA here is from genome assembly GCA_028290165.1 of Bradyrhizobium sp. Next base: position 2,157 of record JAQGKJ010000361.1, read on the forward strand.
GCCTGGTGGCCGCCAACGCCACCGCGCAGATGATCGACGTCGCCCAGGTCCAGGGGCAGGTCCACGCCCAATCCGTGCATCGCGTGGGCGAACTGGCCGAACGAAACCCGAATGAAACGGCTTCCATTGTTCGTCAATGGCTCAGCGAACAACCGGCTTGATCTGAATGACCGTACCGCAAACCACCAACTCCAACGACATCACCAGCGTCATCGCCTCGCTGGCGGCCCGCCAGGCCAAACGGCCGAAAAGCGAGCCGCTGAGCGGTCCGAGACGTGCCGCGATCCTGATGCTGGCGCTCGGAGAACAATATGGCGGCAAGGTCTGGGCGCTGCTCGACGACGATGAAGTGCGCGAATTGTCCATGGTGATGTCGACGCTCGGCACCGTCGAGGCCGAGGTGGTTGAGGACCTGCTGATCGAATTCGTCTCGCGAATGTCGGCATCGGGCGCCCTGATGGGAACCTTCGACGGCACCGAACGGCTGCTGCAACAATACCTGCCCGCCGAGCGCGTCAACGGCATCATGGACGAAATCCGCGGGCCGGCGGGCCGCAACATGTGGGAGAAGCTCTCCAACGTCCAGGAAGAGGTGCTCGCCAACTATCTCAAGAACGAATATCCGCAGACCATTGCCGTGGTGCTGTCCAAGCTCAAGCCGGAGCATGCCGCGCGCGTGCTGGCGATCCTGCCCGAGGACATGGCGCTCGACGTGGTCGGCCGCATGCTGAGGATGGAAGCGGTTCAGAAGGAAGTCATCGAACGCGTCGAACAGACGCTGCGAACCGAATTCATGTCGAACCTGTCGCAGACCCGCCGTCGCGACGCCCACGAGGTGATGGCCGAAATCTTCAACAATTTCGACCGCCAGACCGAAACCCGCTTCAT
>JAQGKJ010000365.1 GCA_028290165.1 Bradyrhizobium sp.
GCCAATGTCTGGCTGGTGTTTGCGATCCGCGAAGGCAAGAACCGCGAGGTGCGCAACGTGATGGCGCATCTCGGCCTCGAGGTGAACCGGCTGATCCGGGTGTCCTACGGCCCGTTCCAACTGGCCGAACTCGCCGAAGGCGAAGTCGAGGAGGTCAAGACGCGGGTGCTGCGCGACCAGCTCGGCGAAAAGATCGCTGCGCTGGCGGGTGCCGATTTCAATCGTCCGATGCCGGGCGAACCTCAGGCAGCGCCTGAGAGTGTGGAGAGCGACACCCCGCGCGGCAAAAAGCCGTTCAAGCCGGCCGGCAAGAGCGGTCTGATCGCCGACCGCAAGGGCCGCCGCGTGCTGGTGCAGCGCACCGGCAGCGAGGAAGCGCGCGCCCGCAACGAGGCCGAGGCCAACGGCTACGGCCCGCCGCGCCGCCCGCAGCGCGGCTATCACGGCAAGCGCGACCTCAAGCCGCGGGACGAGTAGGGGCTCTCTGCGTGGATTTGGAATTGAAGCCCGCCACGAGTTCAGTTTCACCTCTCCCAAGGGGAGAGGTCGGATCGCGCAGCGATCCGGGTGAGGGGATATGGCCTATCGATAGACAGTACCCCCTCACCCCAAACCTCTACCCATTGGAGAGGGGGCGCACCCCCATTGCCGCGACGCTGGAGCCTGCGCGTCGATTTAAGGGAACCTCAGGCTAATGCGCGTCGTCGGCGGGCGATTGAAGGGCCGCAATCTGGCGTCGCCATCCTCACGCGACATCCGCCCCACGGCGGACCGGTTGCGCGAGTCATTGTTCAATATTCTTGTTCACGCCTATGACGACCCGATCGCGGACGCCCGCGTGCTCGACCTGTTCGCCGGCACCGGCGCGCTCGGCATCGAGGCGATTTCGCGCGGGGCGGCCTTCGCGCTGTTCGTCGATAACGGCACCGAAGCACGCGCGCTGTTGCGCAACAATGTCGAGGCGCTGGGGCTCGGCGGCGTGACAAAAGTGTACCGCCGCGACGCTACCCATCTCGGCCCGGCGCACCCGATGGAGCCGTTCTCGCTGGTGTTCCTCGATCCGCCCTACGCAAAAAAACTTGCCGAGAAGGCGCTGGCCTCGCTGCGCGACGGCGGCTGGCTGACACCGAGTGCGCTGCTGGTGGTCGAGGAGGCGAAGGCCGCAGAGTTTGCGACGCCGGATGGTTTCGAGCAGCTGGAGCGGCGCGCGTATGACGACACGGAGTTTGTGTTTTTGCGGAGTCCGCAGGATGGGTTGAGCGCAGCGAAACCCATCAATGGCTTCCGATGAGGTGATGGGTATCGCTTCGCTCAACCTATCCTACGGCGATGACGGTTTTCCCCGCGGAAACAGTCTGCTTCATCGTCTCCCGAACAGCTTCTCGATATCCGAAAGCTTCAATTCCACATAAGTGGGCCGGCCGTGATTGCATTGCCCGGAATTCGGCGTGTCTTCCATCTCGCGCAAAAGCGCGTTCATCTCTTCCGGCTTGAGGCGGCGGCCGGCGCGCACGGAGCCGTGGCAGGCCATCGTGGCCGCGACATGCATCAGCCGGCGCTCCAGCGGCAGCGCCTCGTCCCATTCCGCCATGTGCTCGGCGAGATCGCGTAACAGACCAGCGGCATTTGTCTTGCCGAGCAGCGACGGCGTCTCGCGCACGGCGACGGCGCCGGGGCCGAAGGATTCGATCGCGAGCCCGAACGACGCGAGTTCCCCGGTGCGTGCGATCAGCCTCTCCACCGTCGCCTCGTCCAGTTCGACGATTTCCGGAGTCAAGAGAATCTGCCGCTGCACGCCGTTGCGCGTCAAGGAGGCCTTCAGCTTTTCATAGACGATGCGCTCATGCGCGGCGTGCTGGTCCACCACGATCAGGCCGTCGTGGGTCTGCGATACGATATAAGTCTCGTGGATCTGCGTCCGCGCTGCCCCCAATGGACGGTCGAGCAGATCGGCCGATGGCTGGCCCTCGAAACGCACGTCGGCAGTGGGCGTGCCGACATCGAACGCGGCTTGTCCTGGCTCGGCAAAGGCGGTTGCCGCCGAACCCTCGAACGCAGGCTTCGGCCCGATCGGATAGGCCGGCGAGCGCCGCCAGTCCCAGCTGGCGCGCGGTGCAAAGGACGGGCGGAACGAAGCGATGGCGGCGCCGTCGCTGTTCGCAGCCGTGCGCTTGCCTTCGCGCGCAAGCCCGTCCTTTAGGGCGTGCACGATCAGCGCGCGGACCAGGCCGGCATTGCGGAACCTCACTTCAGTCTTGGCGGGATGCACATTGGCATCGACTTCTTGCGGATCCAGCGTCACGAACAGCGCCACCACGGGATGGCGGTCGCGCGGCAGGTAATCGGAATAGGCCGCACGCACCGCGCCGAGAATGAGCTTGTCGCGCACCGGGCGGCCGTTGACGAACAGATACTGCCCGAGCGCGTTGGCCCGCGTCAGCGATGGCGCGGCCGCAAAACCTTCGACCACCACGTCGTCGCGTTCGCTGCGCACCTCGATGGCGCTGCCGCGAAAATCCGCTCCCAGAATATCGCCGAGCCGCGTCAGCCGGCCGCTGCCGCCGGGCAGCGCCGCGGCCCAGGTGACGGGCGCGCGTTCCTCGCCGGCCAGCGTGAACGCAATGTCGGGCCGCGCCATCGCGAGGCGCCGCACCACCTCGCGGATCGCCTCGGCCTCGGTGCGGTCGGTCTTGAGAAATTTCAAGCGCGCCGGGGTGGCATAAAAGAGATCGCTGACTTCGACGCGGGTGCCCTGCGACAGCGCCGCCGGCATGATCGCGGATTTCTCACCAGCCTCGACCGATAGCGACCAGGCATGCGGCTCGCCCAGATGGCGCGTGGTGATGGCGAGTTTTGCCACCGCGCCGATCGAGGGCAAGGCCTCGCCGCGAAATCCCAGCGTGCGGATGCGCAACAAATCCCCGTCGTCGAGTTTTGATGTGGCATGGCGATCGACCGCCAGCGCGAGGTCGTCATAGCTCATGCCGCTGCCATCGTCGGTGATGCCGATCCGCCGCCTTCCGCCGCCGTCGGTGAAGACGTCGATCCGGCTGGCGCCGGCGTCGATCGCGTTCTCCACCAGTTCCTTGACCACGCTCGCCGGACGTTCGACCACTTCGCCGGCGGCGATGCGGTTGACGACCTGTTCGGGGAGCTGGCGGACGGGCATATGTTTTCGGGTCGATTCGAGGCTGATCGCCGATTTTAGGCGGGCGCTGAGCTAAATGCATGCGTTCAAAAGGCCCGGTTCACGGAATTTTCGTAACGGCGTCGTCCCGGGGCTGCCGCATATAAGGTGGCTCCGTGGCCAAGGTTTCGCGAAATTGCCCTGAAATCTTTGCACGATTTCCACACGACGCAGCTTGCATGGCGCATGCGCCGTTCGCGACGCGTTTGCATCTAAGCGATGGGCAGGTCCGGTACAGGCGGACGGCGCAATCGATCGCCGTACCGTTCATCGCTTGTCAAACTTGGGAGAAGTGGATGAAGTTAGTGAAAACCTCTGCGATGGCGTTTGCCGTGTCGGCGTTGCTCGCCGGGCCCGTGTTGGCGCAAGGCGCCTCATCGGATACCCAGATCCGCGGCGCCGCGCCGGACAGGAGCAATATGCAAGGTGGGGCGTCGGGTAGCGGCGAGGAGGGCATGGCGCAGCCGAGCACGCCCGGGGCAAAGACCGGTACCAATGCGAAGGCCGGCTCGAAAAGCACCGTAGGGAGCGGTGGCGGAGCGGCCAGGGGCGGCGCCGGTGCGGCTGGTGAACCCATTACCGGTGGCAAACGCTACTAGGGCGTTCTCAGGCGACCGCTTGGCGTCAAGACAAGCGTCAGATCAAGAATCCAAAACCCCGTTTCGATTTCGGTCGAGACGGGGTTTTGCGATACCGGAAGCGCCCTCAATCGTCGAACCGCGCCGAGCCGCGCTTGGCCTTGACGTCGCTGCGGCGCTTCTTGCCTTCCAGCCGGCGCTGTTTCGATCCGAGTGTCGGCCGGGTCGGCCGCCGCGGGGTCGGCCGCGTTGCCGCCTCGCGCAAGAGTTCGACCAGGCGGTCGATCGCGTCGGCGCGGTTGCGCTCCTGGGTGCGGAAACGCTGCGCATGGATCACGATCACGCCGTCCTTGGTCATGCGCTGGCCTGCGAGCCTGTTGAGCCGCGCCGCGACGTCAGGTGCCAGCGTGACCCGGCGCGTATCGAAACGCAGTTGCGCAGCCGTGGAGAGCTTGTTGACGTTCTGCCCGCCCGGACCGGAGGCGCGGACGAAAGAGATGTCGACGTCGTTCTCGTCGATTGCGAGGTCGCGGGAAATCCGCAGCATGGCGTCACCGGAGCGGGATGATCCCCGACGGGAATCGGGACAAGCGCAAGATAGCGGGTTTGCGAGGCGTTTGTTGTGCCGCGAACTCAATTCGTTCCCTCTCCCACTTGCGGAGGACGGTCAGGGTGTGGGTAAGCCGCAACGGCGTGCGTTTGACGGCCCCCCTCTCCAACTCTCCCCCGGCAAGCGGGGGAGAAGGCAGAATTGTCGCCAATCAATTAAATGAGGAAGTCAGTTCGCCGTCGCTGGCGCCGCTACCGCCGGCTGGGCGGCGGCTTGCGGGGCGCGGCCGACGATCACGGTGAGAAGACCCTGGCCCCACAGGCGCTGGGCGGCCTTCCTGGCGTCGTCGAGCGTCACCGCATCGACGATGGCGTTGCGCTTCTCGATGTAGTCAATCGGCAGCTTGTCGATCTGATATTGCAACAGCGCGGAGGCAAGCTTCGAGGAGGTGTCGAGTGCCAGCATCTGCGAACCCTTGAGATAGGACTTGGCCTCGTCCAGTTCCTGCTGGGTCGGGCCTTCCTCGGCGATGCGGCGGATTTCCTTGGTGATGGCGTCTACCGTCTCACCGGCGCGGTCGGCACGGGTTCCGGTATTTCCGACGAACACGGCGGAGTGGTCCATCCAGAGTAGCGTTTCATAGACCGAATAGGCGAGACCTCGCTTCTCGCGAACCTCGTGGTAGAGCCGCGACGACAGCGTTCCGCCGCCGAGGATGTGGTTGACGACGTAGGCCGCCATGAAGTTCGGATCGTGGCGCCTGAAGCCGGGGCCGCCGAACGTCACCACGGTCTGCGGCACGTCGAGTGGAATGAACGCGCGCTGCGGCGGCTTGGCGGCCTCAAGGTCGGGAACCGGCGTCAGGCTGGCCTTGACCGGCAATCCGCCGAACGTCTTGTCGAGCAATTGGCCGAGCGTGGCGGGGTCGACATCGCCGACGACGGCGATCTTCAGCGTATCCTTGGCCAGCACGCGGCGGACGTAGTCCTTCATATCGGCGACGTTGATCTTAGGCACGCTTTCCAGGGTGCCGTTGGCCTGCCGGCCATAGGGATGGTCGCCAAAAGCGATTTCCAGGAATTTTCGGCTGGCAAGCGACGTCGGATTGGAGGTGTCGCGCCGCAGGCCGGACATGACCTGCGAGCGAATGCGCTCGACGTCGGCGCTATCGAAATGGGCTGATGTCAGCGACATCCGCAACAGGTCGAAGGCTTCGTCCCGGTTATCCTTGAGCATGCGCAGCGAGCCGCGGAAGTAATCCCGCGTCGAGGAGAAACTCAATTCGATGGCGCGGCGGTCGAGCCGTTCGTGGAAAGTCTTGGAATCCAGATCGCCCGAGCCCTCATCGAGCAGGTCGGCGACCAGATTGCCGACGCCGGGCTTGTCGGCAGGGTCCTGCGTCGCGCCGCCGCCGATGGCATATTCCCTCGCGATCACCGGCACGGTGGCATCCTGCACGAACCAGGCCTCGATGCCGCCGGGCGAGATCAGGTGCTGGATTTTTGCAGCGGCATGCGATGGCGATGACGCCAGCGGCATCATTGCGAACGAGGCAGCAACAAGGATGGCGACGCGTCGTGCGAAAAACCTGGGATAACTCACGAACGCTTCTCCTCGCGTTTCGGCGTGGTGTCCTTGATCAGGTAGCCCGTCACCGAACGCTTCTTGTCGAGCCATTTTTGCGCGGCGGCGCGGACCTGTTCGGCGGTGACGGCGCGAATCCGCTCCGGCCAGCTCCTGATGTCCTCGATGCTCAGCCCGGAGGTGAGCGCGGCGCCATACCAGCGCGCCAGCGTCGCCTGATTGTCCTGGGCATAGATCGCTTCCGCGATCAGCTGGGTCTTGACCCGCTCGAGATCTTCGGCGCGAACCGGGTTTTGCCCGATATCGGCTATCACGCCGTCGATCACCTGCTCGATCTGCGAAAACTCGACACCGGGTTTCGGCGAGGCCGAGATCATGAACTGCGACGGATCCAGCGAAGTGCCCTGGTATCCGGCGCTGGCGCTGACCGCGAGCGGCCGGTCGACCACCAGCGCGCGGTAAAGATAGGAATTGCTGCCATTGCCCATCAGCTGCGCGAGTACGTCGAGCGCCGCGCTTTCGCCTGCGGCGGCGGTCGCGGCGGACGGAACCAGGTAATAGCGTTTCACGCTGGGCTGTTCGACCCTGGCGTCAGCCAGCGTCACCGTGCGTGGCGCGACCGGCTCGGGCTCCTGCGGACGAAGCCGCTGTACTGGAATCGCGGGCTGCGCCGCAACCGGACCGAACGTCTGCTCCGCCATCGGGCGGACATCGCCGACCTCGACGTCACCGGCAATCACCAGGATCGCATTGTTCGGGGCATAAAAGCGCCGGTAGAAGGCCAGCGCGTCTTCGCGGTCGAGCTTTTCGATTTCCGGATGCCAGCCGATCACGGGACGGCCATAGGGGTGGTTGAGATAGAGTGCAGCCATGACCTGCTCGGTCAGCCGCGCCTCCGGGTTGTTGGCGACCCGCATGTTGTATTCTTCCAGCACGACGTCGCGCTCCGGCAGCACGTTCTCGTCCTTCAGGATCAGGCCGGTCATGCGATCGGCCTCGAATTCCATCATCTTAGGCAGCTGCTCGCGCGGCACGCGCTGGAAATAGCCGGTATAGTCGGTCGAGGTGAAGGCGTTCTCGTTGCCGCCGATCCGAAGCACGGTCTGGGAAAATTCGCCGGCCGGATGCTTGCTGGTGCCCTTGAACATCAGATGTTCGAGAAAGTGCGCAAGCCCCGATTTGCCGGGTGTCTCGTCGGCGGAGCCGACCTTGTACCAGATCATCTGCGTGACTACCGGCGTGCGGTGATCCGGGATCACCAGGACCTGCAGGCCGTTTGGAAGCGTGAACGTGGCGGGAGGCGCCGAGGTCACCGTGGTTTGGGCGAGAGCGCCGCTTGTCGGGAGGGCGGACGCTGAAAACAGCGCGACGAAAACAGCGAGAGCGAAACGGTGTAGGGACATCATGACCTTGCTGGCGCGTATTCCGCAAAAGTGGGAGTACGCGCAATCTTTCTGACATCGCGAGCAGAAGCGTTCGGGCTAAAGCCACGGCATCTTACACCGCGCGACTCGCGGGAATGTGTCACGAAGCTGCGCGACACAAAGCTGAGAGACAAGGGCAGCTATTCGCCATACTTGCCCTGGGCCGGGTTGTATTCCTTGTTCAAGGATTCCTTGGGCCCGGTGCCGTAGGCGTAATTCGGCGATGGCGTCTGGTATCCGGTCGGAGGCTGGGTCAGGGATTCCCGCGTCGGCTCACCCTTGAACGGTGTCGTCTCGGCCTTGTTGCCGCCGAGCAGATTGCTCCACTTGCCGTCAAAACCAAGCTGCGAGGGGCTAAGGATCGCGTTGGTACCGGGATCACCGCCGGGCTGAGTCGATTCGCTGTCAGCGTTCGACGTTTTCGGGCCGCGCTTGCTGAGTTCGCTCGGCGACAGGATCCGGCTGGCTTCCATGGGATCCTTGTTTTCTTTCTTTCGGGCCGCGATCGCAGCCTTGCGCCGCGCGACGTCGGGATCCTTCGGCCAGTTCGGATCCTTCACCTCTTTCACCTCGGCGGCCGGCGGCGGCAGGTCGAGCTTGGGAGGCACCACCAGCGGGGACCGCTCGCGGTAGTCGATGCCGCGGTTCTCCATGTTGGTGCCGCCGACGCCGGCCATGATGCCCTCGATGACCTTTTCCTCGAAGGTCTTGTCGTCCTCGTCGTCATCGCCTGCGCGGGCGGCGCCGGCTGTCATCACCAGGCCAATACCAAGGGCGACAACGGCGAGCCGAAGCGTGCGCGTCAGCGCGCTCGACGAATTCTGCACAATCCAATCGTTGGCTTCGGGCTCGCGCATCGCGCTTTTCCTGTTCAAAATTTCCGTGCGGGACGTGCCACTTAGCGGCGCGGCACTACTCCGGTACGCTACGCTCAACGTTGAGGGTTCGTATCAGCCGGGATCAGGGCGCTTTTGCGGCGGGTACCCCCACGAAGGAGTCATACAACAGCGCCGCTACCCCGGCAACAATCGCCACATCGGCAAGGTTAAACACGTACCAATTGAAGGGTTTTCCCCCGATCTGGACGTGGAATAGGGCGAAATCGACCACCGCCCCATAGGTGAAGCGGTCAATGGCGTTGCCGATGGCGCCGCCGATGATCATGCCAAGCGCCACCGTCGCGATCAGGGTACGCGATCGTGCCATCCAGATCGCCAGCACGATCACCGCCACCGCCTTGATGACCATCAGCGCGATCTGGGCGAGTTGGCCGTCGTTCTGAAGCCAGCCGAAGCTGATCCCGACATTCCAGGCCAGCACCAGATCGAAGAACGGCGTGACCTGCACCGCGCCGCGGTGGGCGATATCGAACACGAACAATATCCAGAGCTTTGACGCCTGATCGAGGATGAGCACGGCGAGGGCGGCGAGGATGCCGGGGCGGAGGCGGGAGGTCATGCGCCCCCCGAAACAAACCACCACGTCGTCCCTGCGAAAGCAGGGACCCATACGCCGTGCCGTCGCGGCTTTGAAAGGTCTTCGTTCATCTTCCTTTATTTATCTCGAACGCCGGTGGTTATGGGTCCCTGCGTTCGCAGGGACGACGATAGATATTAGATGGTAACCCCCAGCGCCTTCCATTCGCGCAGCGCCTGCGCATCGCGCGGCGAGACGTCGGGATATTCGGGGTCCTCGCCGACGGTGGGGAGGATCTTCCACGACCGCGCGCATTTGATGCCGACGGCTTTCTCGACCACGACGGCCACACCTGCCACGTCGTTCAGCCGGAAGGCAGCGGCGGGAGGCTCCTCATTGGTGAGCATCGCATTCGAGGTGATGCAGACCTCGGCGAGATCGACGTCGAACAGTGCCTCGAAAATCTTCTGGTCCGTGACGTAGACCAGAGGCGAGGCCTCCAGCGACGAGCCGATGCGTTTGGCCGCGCGCTCGACTTCCAGCGCGCCGGTAACGACCCGGCGGACATTGCGGATGATCTCCCATTTCGCGGCCAGCGCGTCGTCGCGGAAGCCCTCCAGATCATGCGGAAACGGGAGTAGGTGAACGGAAGGGCATCCATCCGGCCGGTACAACACCCAGGCCTCATCGCACGTGAAGCTCAGCACCGGAGCAAGCCATTTCAGGACCGCGTCGCAGATGACGTCGATGGCCGTGAGCGCCGCCTTCCGCGCGATCGATGATGGCGGGTCGCAATACAGCGTATCCTTGCGGATATCGAAATAGAACGCGGACAGTTCGGTGTTCATGAACGCCGACAGCGTGGCGACCACGGTCTTGTAGTCGAATTCGGCGTAAGCCTTGTGGATCGTCGTGGCGCGCACCGCAAGCTCGTGCAGCATGTACCGTTCGAGCTCGGGCATCTCGTTCGGCGCGATCTCGTCGTTTGGACCGTAATGATGCAGCGTGCCCAGCATCCAGCGGATCGAGTTGCGCAGCTTGCGGTAGGTCTCGATGGTGTTTTTGAGGATTTCCGGGCCGATCCGCTGGTCGTCGGCATAGTCGGTGGCGCAGACCCATAGTCTCAGGATATCGGCGCCGGATTGCGCAATCACCTTTTGCGGCTCGACGGTATTGCCGATCGACTTCGACATCTTGCGGCCGTTCTCGTCCAGCGTGAAACCATGGGTGAGCACGATGTCGAACGGCGCGCGGCCGCGCGTGCCGCAGCTTTCCAACAGCGACGACTGGAACCAGCCGCGGTGCTGGTCGGAACCTTCGAGATACATCACGGTATCGCCGCCGCCGTCGACCTTGCGCTCGATGCCGGCGAGGCCCGGAAAGTGCACGGGGTCTTCCAGCACGAACGCATGCGTCGAGCCGGAATCGAACCAGACGTCGCAGATGTCGTCGACCTTCTGCCATTCTTCGTTGGTGTGGGAGCCGAGAAAGCGCTCGCGGGCGCCGT
>JAQGKJ010000385.1 GCA_028290165.1 Bradyrhizobium sp.
GCGCCATAGCGGGAGCTGCGCCCGACGCGCGGCGTCTCGGTTTGGATTGACATTCGACCGCCCGATGGCTTAGAAACCGCGCGTCCCGGGCGGCCTGGCCGCCTTCGGGATCAAGCCCGTTTTGTCAGCTTCGGGCTCCCAAACGATAGCGCCGAACACGGCCTTTCAAAGCATCAGGATTGTCCCATGAAGGTCCGTAACTCGCTGAAATCGTTGCGCGGTCGCCACCGCAACAATCGTCTGGTCCGCCGCAAGGGCAGGGTCTATGTGATCAACAAGGTTCAGCGCCGCTTCAAGGCGCGCCAGGGTTGATTTACGGCTGATCCGGCTCCAGGGCGAGATCAGCGAAAAGTGGCAGCCGGTGTTACGTCCGATCGCGCGCCAAACCAACAAGCCCTCCACGAAATTTCTGCCCTTCACGGGTCTTTGACGCGCTTGCTGCTTTGCAGCGCGTGGTCCTGCGTCTAGACTTTAACGATGGCATCGAGATTCCCTGCCGCGCGCAACTGCCTGACCGCAACCTTCCTGATCGCGACCATCGCGGCGGTGCCGTCCCTCGCATTTGCCCAGGATCCCCAAGCCAACCCGCCGAAGCAACAGAAGAAACCGCCGGAGCCGCCGGGCAAGCTGCCGAAGCTCGGCTCCGACCGCGGCCGCGGCCTGGATTTCCTGTTCGGCGCGCTGAAGGCCGCACCCGATGAGGCCAGCGCCAAGCATGTCGAGGCCCGGATCTGGGCGATCTGGATGCAGACCCCGAGCGATACCGCAGCACTGTTGATGATGCGCGCCAAGGCCGCGATGGACGCGCAGCAGATGGATGTCGCGCTGAAACTGCTCGACGCCGTGGTCAAGCTGCGGCCAGACTATGTCGAGGCCTGGAACCGGCGCGCCACGCTGTATTATCTGCAGAACGACTACGCCCATTCGCTGCAGGACATCGAGCAGGTGCTGGTCCGCGAACCCCGTCATTTCGGCGCGCTGGCCGGACTTGGCATGATCATGCAGGACCTCGGCGACGAGAAGCGCGCGCTCGACGCGTTCCGCAAGGCGCTCGCCGTCAACCCGCACCTCGAAAAGGTGCCAGAACTGGTCAAGACCCTGAGCGAAAAGGTCGAAGGCCGCGACATCTGACCGATCTTTTGATCGATCCGGTCGCGCGCGCATTAACTACGATCCGAGATCATCCATTGTGAGCCGGAACGGTTTTCGGCTACCCCGCATCTACCCGCTTGACCCGCCTGTGCAGGGAGCAAGACGATGAAATCCAGGACGAAATCATTGATACTGGCCAGCGCGATCACGGCCGCGATCGGGACGGTTGGTTTCGCCGACGGGCTCTATTGGGTGGTCGGCAATAGCGCCACCAACAAGTGTGATATCGTCACCAGCAATCCCGTTGTGATCGGAAATATCTGGTTCGAGGACGGTCCCTATAAGTCGCTTGCGGATGCCAAGCTCGCCCGCTCGACCATTAGCGCCTGTCCGGAGAAGGATCCCACCGCCGACTGATGGCGGTGGCGTGCGGGCCAATCAGTGCAAAGCGTTGTTGCCGCGCTCGACGGTCCCGCCGAACGCCACCGCCGCGTAGAGCTTCTGTAGCTCCGCTTCAAGGTGTTCATTGACCAGCAGCAGCGCTCGCAGCGCGCCGTGGATATCGCCGTTGCAGCGGGCCACGATCTGGTCGATCGCGGCCTCATTTGGTCTGGAAGCCATCGAAAATCTCCAATTGTCCCGTACACTAACCTTTCGCGCGCGACCCGCGTTCCTGTGGATTGCGTGGAAAAGCTTCGGCGACGACAGCCCCGATGATGCGCGCCCAACACATCAAAAAAGCCTCGATCGCGGTTATATGAAGGTGCTGATGACGGCGATATGAAGGCGCATGCAATTTCGTGGGAAAACCCGCAAGCCGGGGGCTTTTTGCGGCAAGCCGGGACCCGGTCTGCCGCAGGAAAATGCTCAATGCCCCCTAAGGCGAAACCGCAGCGCCCCAACGACGTAACTCAGGGGTGCACAAGGTCATCCGGACGTTGCAAATGAGCTCAATCATTGTCGTGGCAGCGCTAGCTGTTCTGGCGCTGGCGACGCAGGCCGGTGTCCTTGCCCTCCAGCGCGCCTACCCTGCGCAAGGCAGGATGGTCGAGGTCGCGGACGCCAAACTCAACGTCCTCGATATCGGGCCGCGCGACGCCGCCGGTCCGCCCATCCTGATGATTCATGGCGCCAGTTCGAATCTGGAAGCGATGCGGCAGCCGCTCGGCGAGATGCTCGCCAGGAATCATCGGGTGATCCTGATCGATCGTCCCGGGCATGGCTGGAGTACCCGCGCGCGATCAGAGGATTCGACGCCGGCGATCCAGGGCAGAATGATCGATCAAGGGCTGGAAAAACTCGGCATCGACCGGGCCATCCTCGTGGTTCATTCCTGGAGCGGTGCGCTCGGCGCGCGCATGGCGCTCGATTATCCCCGGCGCGTCGCGGGCCTGGTGATGCTGGCGCCGGTGGCCTATCCGTGGCCCGGCGGCGTCGGGTGGTACAACAAGCTCGTCGCCACGCCGGTGGTCGGCCCGCTGCTCGCCTACACGATCACGCTTCCGCTCGGCTATTTCCTCGCCGAACCCGGGGCGCGCAATGTGTTCCTGCCGCAGCTGATACCGGAAGATTTCATCCGCGACACCGCGACCCCGTTATTGCTGCGTCCGCGCGAATTTCTCGCCAACGCCCGGGATCTCGTGACGCTGAAGGCGGCGGTCGTCGAGCAGTCGCCGCGCTACGGCAATATCAAGGCGCCGACCACGGTGATCTCAGGCGAACTCGACAAGACGGTGTCGACCGACCGCCATTCGCGGCCGTTCGCGAAAGCGCTGCCCCATGCAAAACTGATCGTGTTGCCGGATGTCGGCCACATGATCCAGAACGCCGCGCCCGAACTCGTGATCTCCGAGATCGAGGCGATGATCGGCGAGCTCGCGCACCGCACGGCGGCGGCGAACTAAGGCTTGTACTCATAAACGGGAGAGGCCCGACTGTTTCAGCCCTGTCCCTGACTGTCTCAGCCCTATCAAAATACACAAGTGAGCCGCTACAATACCGTTTCCTGAAGGGGTGGGCGGTATGAAGCGGCGCGAATTTCTCGGTGTTCTCAGCGGTGCGGCCGCTGCGTGGCCGCTTGCGGTCCGTGCGCAGCAGCCCGACCGGCCGGTGATCGGCCTACTCGCGCTCGGAACTCCATCCTCCTGGAACCTGACTGGCTTCCGTCAGGGGTTGAAGGATGCCGGCTATGTCGAAGGCCAGAATCTTGCGATCGAGTATCGCTTTGCGAATGACGATATGGCCCGCCTGCCCGAGCTGGCCTCGGATCTGGTGCAGCGAAAGGCGCGCGTGATCGCGGCCATCGCCAGCGGATTTGCAGCCCGTGCAGCGAAAAACGCGACCGATACGATTCCGATCGTGTTCGCTTATGGACTGGACCCGGTGAAACAGGGCCTTGTCACAAGCCTCAATCGTCCGGGCGGCAACGTCACCGGGGCTATCTCGCTCGCCAACGAGCTTTTCGGCAAGCAGCTGGGAATCCTGCACGAACTGGTGCCGCAAGCATCTTGGCATCCTCGCCAATCCCAAGGGCGTGGTGCGCGAATCCATCGCCAAAGACACGCAAGCCGCAGCTTCCGCGCTTGGCCTGACCATCGAAATTCTGGACGCCGGCACCAGCGGCGAGATCGAAGCGGTCTTTGAGCGCCTTGGTGCTGAAAAACGCGCGCAGGGACTCTTGATCACCAACGACCCATTTTACGTTGCCCAACGTGTTCAGCTCGCTACGCTGGCGGCGCGCTATGGGGTGCCTACGATCTATCCGTTCCGCGAGATGGCCGCATCCGGCGGGCTGGTGAGCTACGGTCCCCAAATTGCCGAGCGCGACCGGCAAGCCGGTCTCTATGTCGGCCGGATTCTCAAGGGCGAAAATCCGGCCGAACTGCCGGTCCAGCAGATGAGCAAATTCGAGCTGGTCATCAATGTGAAAGCCGCCAAGGCACTCGGTTTGAGCATCCCCAATTCGATGCAATTGCTCGCCGACGACGTGATCGAGTGAACTCCGCGCCGTAGCGCGGCGATTATCTGCTGGCCAAGGTGTTGCTGATCCGGGTGACCACGCTATCCCACTGACGTTTTTCGGACGCCGGGTAGTTGATCAGCGCGCAGTTGATAAATCGCCCTGCAAAGTTACAGCGGTCGTAGTAGATCTTTCCCTTGCGGAAGCTGGACACGACGAAGAAACCTGGTGTCACCCTCTTGTACACAATATCCGACGGCGGATTTTTCCTGGCCAAAAACACGGCCGGCGAAAATCCAGCGTCGTTTGCCACCGACTGGACGGTTAAATCGGCGCGTCGGTCGGAAGTCAGAAAGCGCCCGCCATATCCATCCTCGGGCTTGCCGCCGTCTTCGGTGAAAATGGAGGTTGGGATGTCGACGGACGCGCCGGTTTCGGGAACCTGATACCTGACCCAATACATCGGCTGCGCCGCTGCCAGCGTGGGCCAAAGGGCCACGACCAGGGCAGTCAAGGCAATAGCAACCAGGGCAATTAAATGATCGCGCTGTCTCATGATGTCCTCGCGGCATCACCATCAATGATGCCAAAGGAGCTTCGTTCCCAGCGGCGCGTCTCAACGAAGCGCAGACTCCGTCGTTCCGGGGCGTGAAGCGAACCCGGAATCTCGAGATTCCCCGATGTGCAATTGCACATCTGAGGTCTGGTGCTAACGCAGCACCCCGGAATGACGGACTCGAAAATCGTCCTGGCTGTTTGAAAGTTGAATCAGCGCGCTGATATCATCAGGCTGCTACTTCGTCTTGCCGTCCTTGTCGTATTGCGAGATGAAGGCCCAGAGGTCGTTGATCTCTTTCTCGTTCTTGATGCCGGCGAAGGCCATCTTGGTGCCGGGAATCTTCGCCTTCGGGTCCTTGATGTATTCCTTGAACTGGGCCTCGTTCCAGATGATGCCGGAATTCTTGTTGGCGTCCGAGTAGGAATAACCTTCAGCCGTGCCGGCCTTGCGGCCGTCGAGCCCGTTGAGCTCGGGGCCGACCTTGTTCTTGGCGCCTTCGCCGATCGAATGGCAGGCCATACATTTGTTGAACGAGGTCTTGCCGGCCGCGACGTCCTGCGCCAGCGCGGCGGACGCGGCGGCAGAACAAGCGATGACGACCAACGCGTTCAAAGTGAGTTTTTTCATGGATCTGCTCTTCGTGGGTTTCGGGGGGGGGAGGGGGCGACGGTGCCGCAGCCGTTGTGGCATGGGGGGCTCGCGGTGGACAAGCCGCAACGGGTTCCTGGGTTCCTCAGTTCTCCGCTGTACATTGGTGATGGCCGGCATTGCCAGTCTCTCACTCTTTGGTGAGCTACCCAAAAGGGTCCAGACGTGCTTGATTTGCCATGACAAATCGGTGAGCTCAGCCCGGCTGAGATGCCGACTTGCCGTGGGAAAGAAGCACAGATGACCATCATGATGCCGGCTTCCGATCAGGCCGTCCTGGACCGCCGCGAGACAATCGTCGCGACGCTGCGCGCGATCGTGCCGGGCGAGGGCGTGATCGACAGTGCAGCCGAGATGGTGCCTTACGAGTCC
>JAQGKJ010000387.1 GCA_028290165.1 Bradyrhizobium sp.
CGTATCATGATCGTCGCGAAACGCGGGGCGGGATGCGGTGGACGCAGATGGTGCTGCTGACGAGAGCGCCTTCCTGCGGACGGAGAAGTCGTGTGGTCCTGACGCCTCGACGCCGGCGTCAAGTCAGTGGAGGCAACTCCGCCGATGACGGTGACAAGAAAGCCCGATCACCGGGGAGAGCACGAAGGAAACCGTTAAAACCATTGCGTGCGGGGATGCCGGGTGATTTCGGTGGACCTGTGGTGACTACACTCGTGTGTTTTCTACTTTTGCACACGAGGCTGCGGGTGCATCGCGCGCCCGGCATTCCCCACGCCCTCTGATTTTTGAGGGCGAAAGATTCATGCACAACTCGGGCACATCACGCCGCGGGAATGCGGGCGTGTGCTTTGGAAATCGGCTGTTTAAAATTACTCTCAGTTGTCATCGTCCGGCTTGACCGGACGATCCAGATTCCAGAGACGCCGATGATAAAACCGAGGGGCCGCGGCGTACTGGATACCTCGCTGGAGCCTGTCATCGGGCTCGCCGAAGGCGAGCCCCGGTGACGGGGTGTGACGACTTTTGGTGGGATCGCGGGCACGCCACATCCCACGTCGCCGTTGGATGGAGCAAAAGCCGTCAGCCACTGTGCCAAAACGTGAGGCCGCGGCGTACGGGTCGCTGCGCTGTTCTCGCGGGGACGACTGGCATTGGTTTTCTCGTCGGTGCGAGCCTCGGCCGTCTCGCCGCGCGAATAAAAAACCCATTGAAGTGAGCAATTTAGCGGGGGAAATCGGGGCGTCGAGAAATTGTATATTTTTGGGAATAAAGCTCGAGACGGCCGAGTCTCCTGAACAGCGGCGCCATTTGGAGCCGTTTGGCCCCACAGGGAGATGTGACATGGCTAAAAAGGGTTTCGAGGATCGTGGAGACGGATTAGGTCGCCGGGAAGTGCTGGAATGCATGGTCTGGGCGGGCACCGGCGTGCTCTGGGCCGTCAGCGGCGGCGTTCCCCATTCGGTGGGACTGATCGGCGATGCGCTTGCCGCAGAACCCACTGCCGGCTTCACGTTTCTGCAGATGAGCGACAGCCATATCGGCTTCAACAAGCCGGCCAACCCCGACGCGCTTGGCACGCTGCGCGAAGCCGTCGCGAAGGTGAAGGCGATGCCGATCAAGCCGTCCTTCATCATTCACACCGGCGACATCACCCATCTTTCCAAGCCTGCCGAATTCGATGATGCCGACAAGGTGTTCGGCGAGACTGGCGTCCAGATCCATTTCGTGCCCGGCGAGCACGACCTTATCGATGAAGAGCGCGGCAAGGCCTATCTCGAACGCTACGGCAAGGGTTCGAAGGGTGCCGGCTGGTACAGCTACGACGACCACGGCATCCACTTCATCGGTCTCGTCAACGTCGTCGATCTGAAGGGCGGCGGTTTGGGCAACCTCGGCGCCGAGCAGCTCGCCTGGCTCGAGGCCGACCTGAAGGACAAGTCGAACAGCACGCCGATTGTCGTGTTTGCGCACATACCGCTGCAGGTGATCTACAGGGAATGGGGCTGGGGTACCGAGGACGGCACGCAGGCGCTTACCCTGCTCAAGCGCTTCGGCTCGGTGACTGTTCTGAACGGACACATTCACCAGCTGGCCCAGAAGGTCGAGGGCAACATGACCTTCCACACCGCGTTGTCGACGGCTTTCCCGCAACCGGCTCCCGGTAGCGCACCTTCGCCAGGCCCGATGCTCGTCCCCGCCGACAAGCTTCGCACCCTGCTTGGGTTGTCCACCGTCACCGTGGTGCAAGGCAACAAGCCGCTCGCGATCGTCGACAAGACGCTGGTCGGTTGATCGAGGACGTGATGCATACCTTGATCAACCAACTCCGCGTTGCAGCGGCGCGGTTTGCTTCTACCCGCGGCCTGGTCGCTGCATTGCTTCTCGGCCCCGTCATCGGCGCGATGTTAGCGTTCGGTACGGTAGCGGCGCAGGATGCCACGAACGTGGTCACGATCGACAATTTCACGTTCTCGCCGAAGGAAACAACGGTTGCGGTGGGGACCACAGTCAAGTGGGTCAATCACGACGACATTCCGCACACGGTGGTCGAGAAGAAGACGACCTTCCGGTCGAAGGCGCTCGACACCGACGACTCCTACTCGTTTACGTTCGCCAGCGCCGGCTCATTCGATTATTTTTGCGGTCTGCATCCGCATATGGTTGGAAAAATCATCGTGCAATGACCGCAAACCATTGAGCCTTATCGTGGCAAACATGACGACACCCTTCCCGGTACGCCGGCCGGATTTCCGGCGTACCGAACCTACAGAAGTCGTGTTAAGAGAGCGATTGGAAGGCCCAAATCGCTTATCTGGCCAGCAGCAGGCGTCGGTCCCGATCGTGCAGAACAAGGATGAACGCGCAGTGTTCGATGAAGTCTTTCTGCCGCATATGGCCGAAGCCTATCGTCTCGCGCAATGGCTCACCGGCAACGCATCCGACGCCGAAGACGTTGTGCAGGATGCCGCGTTGCGCGCGTTTCGCGGCATCAAGAATTTCGGTGCCGTCAATGCCCGCGCGTGGTCGCTGACGATTGTTCGCAACACCGCCTACAGCTGGTTGATGAAGAACAGGCCAAAGGGGGTGGTCTTCACGGACGATCTCAGCGCCACCGAGCAGCAGGAACTCGAACATGAGGGCCCGCAGGGAGCGAGGATAGAGACGCCCGAGGAGATCGCGCTTTTCAAGGCGGAGGCCGAAGACATCCAGAACGCCCTTGCGCAGCTGCCGGCGCACTTTCGCGAAGTGATCGTGCTGCGGGAAGTGAATCAGTTGAACTATCGCGATATCGCAGAGATCACCAATGTTCCAATCGGCACGGTGATGTCCCGTCTGTCGCGGGGAAGGCAGCTTCTGATCGGGCTTTTAGGAGATCGAAAGTAATTATGATTGCATCGATAAGAGACAACGACGAACTGCGGATGAATGCCTATTGCGACGGCGAGCTCGATCCGGCTTCCGCGATCGAGTTCGAGCGGCGTTTGGCCGAGGATGAATCCCTGAAGGCCCGGTATGACCGGCTGCTGTCATTGCGCCGCGCCGTTCGTTCGTTGCCGCGGCCCGAGCTGCCTCCTGGTCTGCTGGCCCGCATCAATTCGAAACTGGATGCGGATCGTCAAGGCCAGACCGATCGTCCGGGCCAGCTGGTGCGGCTGCGTCAGCGCAGCTGGTCGTTTCAGGCGTTGGCTGCGGCGGCGGTATTTGGCGCGGTGATCTCGAGCTCGGTCATGATGACGATGGATCGCTACGGTCTGCGCGAGGACGTTGCCCGCCAGGTCGTTGCAGGTCATATCCGCGGTCAATTGGCTTCGCAGCCGTTCGACGTTGCGTCGTCCGACCGGCATACGGTCAAGCCATGGTTCACCTCGCGTCTGCCGGAATCGCCTCAGGTGCCCGACCTCGCGGCGCAGGGCTTCGTACTGGTGGGCGGCCGCGTCGATGTCGTTGGCCACGATCCGGTTGCGACCATCGTCTACAAGCATGCCGCGCACACGGTCAGCCTGACGACGCTGGCATCAGGTCAATCCGTCTCCGATCAGACGATTGCCGGATACAACGTCCGGAGCTGGAGCGACGCACAGTTCACCTACATCGCCGTTTCGGACCTGCCGAGCGCAGATCTTGCGAGTTTCGAGCGTGCATTTGCGGCGGGGTCGCCGGTCCCGGAAGTCAAATAGACGAGTGAAATCGTCCAGTGCTGCGCTGGGACGTCCTGGCCGGTAAGCCCGGAATGGATTCGCGGGCAGATGCATCGCCAATGCTGATCAAAAATCTTGAAAAACTGCGTAAGCGGACTTTGCGCGAGACGATCTATGAAGAGGTGGTGCGCCTGATCGTATCCGGCGAATTGCCGAGCGGCGGCTGGGTGGATGAAAAGCAGGTGATCCGCAGACTGCGGGTGAGCCGAACGCCATTTCGTGAGGCGATCGGGATCCTGGCCAAGGGAGGGCTGGTCGAGATCAAGCCGTACCGGGGCTTCTATGTCCGCAGCTTTTCCCGCGACGAGACGGCGGATTTGTACGAGCTCTACAAACGGCTTCAATGTTTTGCGGTCGAGCTTGCGGTACCGCAAATGAGCGACCGCGACATCCGCCGGCTTGAAGATATGCTGGCCGAGGCAGTGTCGGCCTAGCAGCAGGGCGACTTGACCACCTATGCGATACGCGATCGGGAATTTTACCAGGCGATTGCCGAGCAATCCGGAAATTCGGCGCTGATCGAATCGCTGGCGCGGTTTGCGCTGCAAATCCAGCTGTGCGGCACCGTCCCCAACGCAAGCACCGAATTCGCCGAACGCGCCGCGCAGGGCTGCGACGACATCATTCAGGCGCTCAAGGCGCGGGACACGCCGCGCGCCGCGTGTCTCGTTCGCGGCCGCATCAGCCATACGCAGGAGGCGATACTCGCGCGCTTTCCCAGCGAGACGGCGTCGTCTCGATGAGCAAGGAAACACAGCGTTCGCTCGACAGGCTCGATTGGGACAGCCTCGCAGCGGACGCCCTCGAGCTTGCCCGCCTGATTCCCCGGGTCCGGAACGCAACGAGGCCCTCAAACTGGCAAGCCTGCTTCGCTGCACTGCCGACACAAGGGGATTGATTTTGCCAAACGCGGCAGGCCGCGGAACTAAGCACCGTCGATGTCAAATACCGAAGCGTCAATTTCAACGTGGGGCGCGCAGGTCGCTGCTGCCGTAGACCCACATTGGCTCGCCGCACTCGCTGGGGCCGTGGTCGGTCATGCAGGCGGCGCTCCAGGAGGGGGCAGCGACCTCGCGGCCTCCGCTTCCGTGCGCCTGGGCTATCGCGCCGCTCCTGGTTCGCGGCTGGGCCATTGTCGGCGTTGCGAATAACGACACGAGCAACAGCGCGGTCATCACGTGCATGATTTTCATTGTCAGGTTCCTTGATTGTGGACTGCGTCCCGATGTGCGGCGGCTAGCAGCCGCGGCAAATGTTTCGGATTTTGCGGTCGACGTTGACGTCTTCTTGATCGAGGGTCTGCCAAGACGCGGAAGCAGATGTCGGAATATCCGCGACACGCGGTTGGCGGTGACCCACCGGCGCTGGCCAGGGCCGCGTGGCAGGTTCGAGGCCTGCGGCGAGGACTGGAGTGGCGATCGCCGCCGACAGAAGGGCTGCGAAGCCAACAAGCCTGGATGTGGTCATCGGGTAACTCCGTGTCGTCGTCGCTGCGCACAAGCGCATCCGATCAAGAGACTCCCGTTGGAGGCTCGATATTCCCCAGGAGGCGATCGCCACCACCGATTCCGCAGAAGTCCATGCTCCACATGGGAAAATGATGCTTTTCCCCTCGGTCGCATCGCGCCATGGCGGGCGGCACGGTTGGAACCGCTGTCGCGGCCATCACAAAGCGCGGTTGCGTTATATGACGATAACCATATAAAATGCGTGGACTGCACCCCGAGTTTCGGGAGGCGCGTGCCGTGTCGAAGGGTGTTGCGAAAACCAGAACCGTGACGAGGCAACCTCTGTGACTGAAAAGCCAATTGCCATTGTTACAGGTGTCGGGCCCGGCACCGGGTCGGCGATTGTCCGGCGTTTCGCAAGCGGCGGATTTCGCGTGATCGCCTTGGCCCGTTCACCGGATCGTATCCGTGCCCTCGAACAGGAACTTCCGGACACCCACGCGGCGATCTGTGATGTTTCCAGCGAGAGCCAGGTCGCGGACGCGGTTGCCAATGTGCGCAAATTATACGGCCCGCCGGATGTCCTCATCCATAACGCGGTGGGAGGCGGGTGGGGAACGTTCCTCGAAATCGACCCGCAGATGCTTGAACGCAACTTTCGGGTAAATGTCATGGGTCTATTGTATCTGGCGCGGGAAGTGGCGCCTGCGATGATCGAGGCGGGCAAGGGCACCATTCTCGTCACCGGCAACACGTCAGCTATTCGCGGCAAGGCGAACTTCGCTGGATTTGCGCCGACCAAGGCCGCCCAGCGTATTTTGGCAGAATCGATCGCACGTGATCTCGGGCCGCGCGGCATCCATGTTGCTTACGTGCTCATCGATGCCGTGATCGATGTGCCGCGAATGCGCGAACGGCTGCGCGACGCGCCGGACGAGTTTTTCATCAAACCATCTGCAATCGCCGACGAACTTTGGCATCTCTATAACCAGGACCGCTCGGCATGGTCGTTCCTGACCGAGCTTCGTCCGTTCGCGGAAAAATGGTGAAGAGAAATAAGCATTAAGAGGAAACGATCATGACTGAACACGTGAAGACAGAGATAGAAGCCGGCATCATGACGTTGACGCTGGCGCGGCCGGACAAGAAGAACGCGCTGAGTAACGCGATGTACAGCGCGATGTCGGATGGGTTGGAGCACGCGGAGAAAGACGCGGGCGTGCGGGTCGTCCTGTTCCAGGGCGACGGCGACAGTTTCACCGCCGGAAATGATCTCGCCGATTTCAGCGCCCAGGCCAACGGCAAGGATACCAGTGAGAGCCAGGCGCATCGCTTCATCGGCAACCTCGGCAAGGCGACCCGTCCGCTGGTCGCCGCCGTGCAGGGTAACGCGGTCGGCGTCGGCACCACGATGTTGCTGCATTGCGACCTCGTGT
>JAQGKJ010000425.1 GCA_028290165.1 Bradyrhizobium sp.
CATAAGCAGTACTTTGCTTTTTGCGAAGCACAATAAATTTGCCTGCGACACGGCGTCGGGATAAATTCTCCAATAATATAAATGCCTTATGCACATCAAGTGAGCAGATGCGCCCATTTATTGGACAGGATTTCTCAACCCGAGGATGGCGCTGGATGCCGCTGCTGCGTCGGCCGTATCCATGACGCTGCTGCTCGAAGTCAGGCATGTCAGCAAGCATTTTGGCGGGGTCGCCGCACTCGACGATTGTTCGCTCTCGCTTGGCAAGGGCCTCGTCACCGGGCTGATCGGTCCGAACGGCGCCGGCAAAACCACGCTGCTCAACGTCATCTCGGGCCTGGTCAGGCCCGATTCCGGAACGGTGGTTTTCGACGGCGATGACGTCACCGCGCTGCCGCTGCACCGCGTTGCATCGCTCGGTCTGGCACGGACATTCCAGATCGTTCGCGAATTGAGCGGACTGACCGTGCTGGAGAACCTGCTGCTCGCCCCGATGCATCAGCACGGCGAGGCCGTCACCGGGACGCTGTTCGGACGTTCCGCGGTGAGGGACCAGGAACAGCGCAACGCCGCCAAGGCTCGCACCATCCTGCAGCGGATCGGTCTGTGGAAGCTCGCCGATCAATCGGCTTCGAGCCTGTCCGGCGGGCAGAAGAAGCTGCTCGAGCTTGCCCGCGTCCTGCTGCTGGAGCCGACGCTGGTACTTCTCGACGAGCCCGCCGCCGGTGTCGCGCCGCCATTGCTGAAGGACATCATCGCGCTCATTCGCGAACTCAAGGCCGACGGTATTTCCTTCGGCATCGTCGAGCACGATATGCACCTGATCGGAGAAATCTGCGACCGGGTTCACGTGCTTGCGGAAGGCAAGACCCTGGTGTCCGGCAGCTTCGCCGAAGTCACCGCCGATGCCCGCGTCATCGATGCCTATCTGGGGTTTGCGATATGACCGCAGCCGGCGTCAGTCCCGCGCTCTCCGTGCATGGTCTGCGCGCCGGCTACGGCAATAGCGGCGACATCGTCTGCGGCATCGATCTCGATCAGTCGCCGGAAACCATTTTGGCCGTGATCGGCCCCAATGGCTCGGGCAAGTCGACCCTTGTCAAAACGCTGGCGGGGCTGCTGCGGCCACGCGCCGGCACGATCGCGGTGACCGGCCGCGACGTCACCCATCTGTCTCCGGCCAAGCGGGTGATGGCCGGGCTCGCTTACGTGCCGCAGGAAGCCAATATCTTCCGTCATCTCACGATCGGGGAAAACCTCAAGCTCGCCACCGAATTTCTGCGCGGCCGCACCGGGGTCGGCCCGGCGCAGCACGCCCAGGTCATGGGACTGTTTCCGGAAATCGCGATGCGGCCGAAATTGCTGGCCGGCAATCTGTCCGGTGGCCAGCGACAGATGCTGGCCTTTGCCTGCGCGCTGCTCGCCAATCCGGAAGTGCTGTTGCTCGACGAGCCCTCGGCGGGCCTGTCGCCGAAATTCGTCGGCGAGACCATGGAAGCGGTGGCGAGGGTGCGTCAATCCGGCGTCACGGTATTGCTCGTCGAACAGAACGGCGGCATTGCGTATCGCCGACGAGGTGATGGTTCTGGTGGCCGGGCGCCAAAGACTGCGCGCGCCGGCTGCGGATATTTCGAGCGCAGATCTCGCCGATCTGTTTTTTGCCAAGGCCGGCTCAGAAATGCCCGGCTCAGAGATGGCGGGCTAACGATGGTCGCGCAGCTCATCCTCAACGGATTTGTCACCGGGTTGTTGCTGGCGCTGCCGGCGCTGGCGCTGACGCTGACTTTCGGCATTCTCAAGTTTCCGAATTTCGCGATCGGCTCGATGTTGACGCTCGGCTCCTATGCCGCCTGGGTCGGCAACAGCCTGCTCGGGATGCCGCTCGCCGTCGCCGCCATCTGCGCGGCGCTGGCGATGGCGGCGGTGGCCATGCTCTGCGACGTTCTGGTGTTCTCGCGGCTGCGCGATCGCGGCTCGATCACGCTGCTGGTCGCCTCGATGGGGCTCTCGCTGATCCTGGAAAACATCTGCCGCTTCGCCTTCGGCAATTCGACGCGCAATTTCGTGTTCGAGGTCGCCCGTCCGATCCGCTGGCATGGCCTGCGCATCAACCGCGAGCAACTGATCACAGCGGTCGTGGTCATCGCCTGCGTGGTTCTGATTCAATTGTTGCTGTACGCCTCGCCGCTCGGCCGCGCCATGCGCGCCGTGGCCGATAATCCGCCGCTGGCCGCGGTGCGCGGCGTGGAGCGCCAGACCATCGCCCGCATCACCTGGTGCATTGCCGGATCGCTCACCGCGCTGTCGGGAGTTCTGGCCGGACTTGATCGTGCCGTCGATCCGTTGCTCGGCTGGAATTATCAGATCCCGATCTTCGCCGCCGCCATCCTCGGCGGCCTCGGCAGTCCGACCGGCGCGATTGCCGGCGCCGTCGTGATCGGGCTGGCGCAAGAGCTATCGTCGCTCGTTCTTCCCACCAATTACCGGGAGGCCGTCAGCTTCGCGGTGATCCTGGGGCTGCTCTTGGTGCGCACCCAGGGCCTGTTCGGCGCCAAGGCAATTCGCAAATGATCGCTTATCTCACCACGCTGATCGTGCTGGTTGCCGTTTCTGCCCTGGTTGGCCTTGCGCTCAACCTGCAATGGGGCGTGGCCGGGTTGGTCAATTTCGGTGTTGTCGGCTTCGTGGCACTCGGTGCCTATGCGACCGCGCTATCGGCTCCGGCGCTTGGTTGGGCCGGCGCCATGATCGTTGCCGCGGCGCTGTGCGCGGCGGTCAGCACCGTGCTCGCCTTCCTGTCGATCCGTCTCGAGGAAAACTATCTGGCGATCGTGACCATCGGATTCGGCGAGGTGGTCCGCATCCTTCTGCTCAACGAAACCTGGCTGACCGGAGGCGCGATCGGGATTGCTGACATTCCGCGGCCGTTCGTCAGCCTGGTAGCGCCGGCCCGATACGATGTCGTGCTGCTGGGTTTCTCGCTGGCGCTGGTCGGAATCGTGTTCGTGCTGCTGGAAATGCTGGTGCGCTCGCCGTTCGGCCGCGCGCTGCGCGCGGTCAGGGACGATGCGACGGTGGCGGCCGCCCTCGGCAAGCCGGTGCTGCTGCTGCGCATCAAAGCCTTCGCGATCGGCGGCGCGGTGATGGGCGTGGCAGGCTCCCTGCATGCGTTCTACCTGACCTACATCGATCCCAGTCAGTTTACCTCGATCATTACCGCCTACGCCTTCATGGCCGTGATCGCCGGAGGCCGCGGCTCCAATATCGGCCTGTTGTTCGGCGCCGGCAGCATCATGGCGCTGCTGGAAGCCACCCGTTTTCTCAAGGACGCGGTGCAGGTGATCGACGGCACCCAACTGGCTGCGCTGCGGCTCGGACTGATCGGCGTCGGAATTGTCCTGCTGCTGATCCTGCGGCCGCAAGGCTTGCTGCCGGAGCCGCAGCGGCGCGTCCGCGATTTCTTCCCCGACGATGGAGGACCGCTGTAATGCCGCGCGTAACCGCCCTGCCCCCAACGGCGCTGCCACCTGGCCTTGCCGAAGTCTACCAGCGGTTTGCCGGTTATGGCCCGTTCGCGGA
>JAQGKJ010000431.1 GCA_028290165.1 Bradyrhizobium sp.
GGCGATCGGCGCGGGAAGCGACGGGGAGATGCTGCCTTGCTGGGTCAGGATGCCGAGCAGCGCGTTGATCACGGACTTGGTCATGGAAAAGCCAAGCAGGGGCGTATCGACGCCGACGCCGTCGGCATAGCGCTCGGCAATAACGCTGCCGTTATGCACCACCACGACAGCCTTGGTTCTGCGAAACGGCGAGATTGAGGGTTCCTCGAAAGCGTGATCGAGCGCGGCTTTCAATTTGGAATCCGACGGCTCGACGACGGCCGGCCCGGCAATCTCCGGCAGCAGCGGCGGATTCTTTGCCGCCTTCAACGCATCGATGTCGCTCCTGAGAAGATAGGGCGTGGTAGATCCGTGCAACAGCACGCAGCCGAATCCGTCATGAAACAAGGCGTGACTACCGAAAAGCCCAGCCAGCGCAGCATCGACGGTCTGGCCGGTGCGATCGAGATGATAGTTCAGGCCCCAGCGCAGCCGGCGGATGCCCGCACGGTCGGTGGCTTCTGAAAACACCGTTTGCGGATCGAGCCCGGAGACAAAAGCCTGCGAACAGACATTATGCGCCACATAGCCGGTGGCGACACGAATGGCGCGGTCGGGGCGGTAGATCGCACAGAATGCAGCCGGCACGGCCAGGATCAACGCGCCAGCGATCAGCTTTCGCGAAACCACGCTTCCCTCCCCGCGCCGGGCCCGGGATCCCCTTAGCGCGGCTTCTGCACTTCGTCAGCCGAAGGCAGCGCCATCACGCTGACGCCGGGCGGCGGCACGTCCTCATCGGGCACAAAGAAATCCGACATCAGGGGCACGGTGGGATCGACACGGTAGCGCTCGAAGTCGCGAATGCCGCTCTCGTAAAGCACCTTGTCGTCGATGCAGAATTTTCCGGTGAAGTCGCGCGACGGTTTTGTGAAGATGACGTAGGCCGCATCGCCCATGATCTCCGGGGTGCGGCTGGCGCGCATCATGGCGTCGCCCCCCAAGAGATTGCCGACCGCGGCGGTGGCAATGGTGGTGCGCGGCCACAGCGCGTTGACCGCGACGCCCGCGGCCTTCAGTTCGGCCGCAAGCCCCAGCACGCACATGCTCATGCCGAACTTCGCCATGGTGTAGGCGGTGGAGTGCTCGAACCACTTTGCTTGCATGTCGAGCGGCGGCGACAGCATCAGGATGTGCGGGTTTTCCGCCTTCCTCAGATGCGGGATGCAGTATTTCGACACCATGAAGGTGCCGCGGGTGTTGATGCCCATCATCAGGTCGAACCGCTTCATGTCGGTTACTTGCGAATTGGTCAGGCTGATGGCGCTGGCATTGTTGACGCAGATATCGATGCCGCCGAATTCGGCGATGGTTTTGTCGATTGCCGCGATTACCTGGGCCTCGTCGCGGATATCGCACAGGATCGGCAGCGCTTTGCCGCCGGCGGCGCGGACCTCGTCGGCAGCGGTGTAGATGGTGCCCTTGAGTTTCGGATGCGGCTCCGCGGTTTTCGCGGCGAGCGCGACATTGGCGCCGTCGCGCGCCGCGCGCAGCGCGATCGCAAGCCCGATACCGCGGCTGCCGCCGGAAACGAACAGCGTCTTGCCTTTGAGCGATGTCATCGTTCCTCCCTCGCGGTGTTTCCCGCTGATTGTGCTTTGGTCTATTGCCCCGCGGCCTCCGCACCACGGGTACGCGGATCGGGGGCGCCGAGCAATCCATGGTCGGTCACGGCGATCGAATTGGCCGAAGTCTGCCCCATCGGTTCGATCACGCGATGGCCTTTGGCCTTCAGCCCGGCAAGCGTGTCCTCGGAAAACCCGTGCTCGATCCGCACCTCATCCGGCAGCCATTGGTGGTGCAGGCGGGGAGCGGCCACCGCGGCCGCGACATCCATGTGATAGTCGAGCACATCGACAATCACCTGCAGCACGGTGGAGATGATGCGGCTGCCGCCCGGCGATCCCGTCACCAGAATCGGCTTGCCGTCCTTCAACACGATGGTCGGCGACATCGACGACAATGGCCGTTTGCCCGGCCCGGGCAAATTGGCTTCGTATCCCACCAGGCCGAACGCGTTGGACGCGCCGGGCGCCGCGGCAAAATCGTCGAGTTCATTGTTGAGCAGCACACCGGTGCCTTCGGCGACAAGCCCGACCCCATACGGAAAATTCAGCGTATAGGTGTTGCTGACCGCATTGCCTTTGGCATCGACCACCGAATAATGCGTGGTATTGCTGCCTTCGCGCGGCGGCGCCGGCGAAAACACATCGGTCGATGCCGTCGCATGATCGAGATTGATGCTCGCGCGCTGCTTCGCTGCATAGTCCTTGGCAACCAGGGTTGCGATCGGCGCGTTGACGAAGGCGGGGTCGCCGAGATAGCGCGCGCGATCGGCATAGGCGCGCTTCATCGCCTCGATCATGACATGCAGCGCCGGCACGGAGCCCTGCTGCATGTCAGACATCGGAAAGCCCTCCAGGATATTCAGCATTTCCAGCAGCACGACGCCGCCGGACGACGGCAGCGGCATCGAAACGACGTCATAGCCGCGATAGCTGCCGCGCACCGGTTCGCGGATGACGGCAGAATAGGATTTGAGATCGTCCGGCGTCATGATGCCGCCGGCGTCCCTGACCGCCTTGGCGAGCTGTTCAGCGACTCGACCCTGGTAAAATCCACGCGGCCCCTGCACGGCAATCGCCGCAAGCGTCGCCGCCAGATCGGCCTGAACCAGACGGTCGCCCTCGCGCAGTGAGGAACCGTCGGTGCGGGAAAAGATCTTCGCGCTAGCCGGCCAGCGCGCCAACCGCCGATAGATTGCCGGCAAGGTGTCGGCCATGTCGTCGGTGAGGACGATGCCGTCGCGGGCCAGATCGATCGATGGCTTCAGCAACTCGGCAAGCGTGAATTTGCCCGAGCCATATTTCTCCAGGGCCAGCGTCAATCCCGCGACCGTGCCGGGCACGCCGATGCCGAGTGCGGAATCGCGCGATTTTGCCGGATCGGGCTTGCCGTCGGGCCCGAGAAAAATTTCCGGCGTGGTCGCCGCCGGCGCGGTTTCGCGATAATCGATCGCGACATCCTCGTGACGCTCCGCCGAGTGGATGACCATAAAGCCGCCGCCGCCGATATTTCCGGCGCGCGGATAGGTCACGGCCATCGCAAAACCGGTGGCTACCGCCGCGTCGACCGCATTGCCGCCACGCTTAAGTACATCGGCGCCGACGCGCGCCGCGATTTTCTCCTGCGCGACCACCATGCCGTGTTCGGCGACAACGGCATGAATGGCATCTGCAGCGGGAGGCGCGTAGGAGCGGCGCTCCTGCGCGGCGGCGGGAATACAAAACGCGACAAAAAGCAGGATTGCCGCAACTATTCTGCGCGGTTCGGCCATGAAGGAGATCATCAAATTTCCGCCGCGGGTCGGGGTCAATCTGGCGTCAGCACATTCGTGAATTTTGGTCACAGCCACGAATGCTATACGGTTTCGGGCATCCAGGGCAAAACGCCTCCTCGTGATGATGAAGGATATTTTCGAGCATGGCGGTGACAGCACTCTCTGAGGCACCCATTGCAGGTCTGCAGCAAAAATATCCGCCGCGCTCCGCCGTCGTTAGCTGGATTTTCTTCGACTGGGCGGCGCAGCCATTTTTCACGCTGATCACCACTTTTGTCTTTGCGCCCTATTTCGCCACCCATGTGGCCTCCGATCCCGCGAGCGGGCAATCGCTGTGGGGATTTGCCACCGCGGCGGCGGGACTGGTGATCGCGCTGCTGTCGCCGGTACTGGGCGCGATCGCCGACGCCAGCGGCCGCCGCAAGCCATGGATCGCAGCATTCGGCGCGCTTCTGGTGATCGGCTCCTCCCTGATGTGGTTCGGCAAGCCCGGCGACGTCAGCGTGATTCCGCCGCTGCTCGTTGCCTATGGGATCGCCACCATCGGCGCCGAATTCGCCACCGTCTTCAACAATGCGATGATGCCGACGCTAGTGCCGCCGGACCGAATTGGCCGCCTATCCGGCACCGGATGGGCCACCGGCTATGTCGGCGGCATTTTGAGTCTGATCCTGGTGCTCGGCTTTCTCGCCGCCAGTCCCGAAACCGGGCGCACGCTGTTCGGGTTCACGCCACTGTTTGGTCTCGATCCCGTCACCCATCAGGGCGACCGCATCAGCGGTCCCCTGACCGGCATCTGGTTCATCATCTTCGTGCTGCCGATGTTTTGGCTGACGCCGGATTATCCGGCAAAGCTTCGATGGCGCGAAGCGCTGCGCGAAGGGTTGACGGACTTGCGGCAAACGCTGCTCGAACTGCCGAAGCAGAAATCGATCGCCGCGTTTCTGCTCGCCAATATGATCTACACCGACGGCCTGGTGTCGCTGTTCGCGTTCGGCGGCATCTACGCCGCCGGCACTTTTGGGTGGAATACGATCCAGATCGGCACTTTTGGCATCATCCTGGCGATTGCAGGCACCTTCGGGGCGTGGCTCGGCGGCAAGCTCGACGACAGGCTGGGGCCGAAACGGGTGATCGCCGGCAGCATGTTGATCCTGCTGTTTGCGGTCGTTGCGATCCTGTTGGTGGACAAGGACCGGATTCTGTTCGTCAGGGTCACCCCTCCCGCGCCTGATGGCGCGCTGTTTTCGGCCGCCGCCGAACGCGCTTACCTCTTGCTCGGATGTCTGATCGGGGCCGCCGGTGGGCCGCTGCAGGCCGCATCGCGCACGCTCCTGATCCACATGGCCCCGAAAGACCGCATCGCGCAGTATTTTGGATTGTTCGCGCTGACGGGAAAGGTCACCTCCTTCGTCGGGCCGCTGTTGATAGGTCTTATCACGGCTGTGAGCGAGAGCCAGAAGGCGGGCATGGCGGTGCTGGTGCTGTTTTTCGTGGCGGGACTGGTGTTGTTGGGAAGGGTGAGGGAGTGACTCGAGGGTCCGCTACCACCTCTCAACGAGTCGTCCCCGCCAACGCAGGGACCATACGCCGTGTCCTATCGTTGAGGCACTCCGGTAAGCGGCTTCCGTCACAACAAACGCCGGTGGTTATGGGTCCGTGCTTTCGCAGGGACGACAAGGATCAATGCCTGAAATGCCGGACGCCGGTGAACACCATGGCGATGCCGGCGTCGTCGGCGGCTTTGATCACCTCGTCGTCGCGGATCGATCCGCCGGGCTGGATGACGGCGGTCGCTCCGGCTTCGATCGCGACCAGGAGTCCGTCGGCAAACGGAAAGAACGCATCTGATGCCACGACCGAACCCCTCGTCATCGGCTGCGCGAGTTTTGCCTCATCGGCGGCATCCTGCGCCTTGCGCGAGGCGATGCGCGCGGAATCGACCCGGCTCATCTGTCCCGCGCCGATGCCGACGGTAGCGAGATCCTTGGCGTAGACAATGGTGTTGGATTTGACATGTTTGGCAACGCGGAACGCGAATTTGAGATCGCGCAGCTCGGCGTCGGTCGGCGCACGCTTGGTCACCGTCTTCAATGTCAAATCATCGGCCACGGCGTTGTCGCGGCTCTGCACGAGCAGGCCGCCGGCGACGGTCTTTGCGGTCAGGCCCGCCGCGCGCGGATCGGGCAGGCTCCCTGCAAGCAGCAGTCGCAGATTCTTTCGCTTCGCGACGATCGCAAGGGCCTCTTCGGTCGCGTCGGGCGCAATGATCACTTCGGTGAGGATTTCAGTGATGACCCGCGCGGCCTCGGCATCGAGCGTGCGATTGACGGCGATGATGCCGCCATACGGCGATTGTGTATCGCAGGCGAACGCCTTGCGATACGCGCTGACGAGATCGGCGCCTTCGGCGACGCCGCAGGGGTTGGCGTGCTTGACGATGACGCAGGCGGCGGTACGCACGGGATCGAACTCGGCGATGCATTCATAGGCCGCGTCGGTATCGTTGATGTTGTTGTATGACAGTTCCTTGCCCTGCAATTGCCGCGCCGTGGCAACGCCCGGGCGTTTGTCGGGCGTGCGATAGAACGCCGCCGTCTGATGCGGGTTCTCGCCGTAACGCAGCGCCTGGATCAGCCTTCCGCCGAAGGCGCGATAATCCGGCGCCTCGGTCTTCAACTCACCTGCAAACCAGTTCGAGATCGCGGCGTCATAGGCGGCTGTGCGCGCATAGGCCTTGGCGGCGAGTTTCTTGCGTAAGGCGAGCGTGGTGGCGCCATCATGGGCCGAGAGCTCCGCCAGCACGGCC
>JAQGKJ010000441.1 GCA_028290165.1 Bradyrhizobium sp.
TTATGCCTTCCGGACCTCGTTCGCCGTCACGGCGCCGGCGGGGCCTGCCACTGCACCACCAGATCGTCCGGTGACAGCGTGTCGCGCGGTGCGGCGTCGGCAACCTCCGCATTCTCGGCGCTGCCGATCGAGCCGGTATGGTCCGGTGCACGCTTGTCGGTGATGATCTGATACAATTTGCGCGCGCCGGCCTGGGCGCGCTGGCTGAGCACGGTCGCGGCCTGGCCGCCGACTTCACACGCCGCCGGCTGGCGCTTGCAGAATTGACTCATGTCCGACACTGCCGCGGTCGCAGCGGACACGGCTTCGGAAGCCCCCACCTGCGGCAACTTGTCGGATTCAGGCGAATTTTCCCTGGGCAACAGCACGAGCACCAGCCCGAGCCAGAACGCCATGCGAAGCAGAAAAAACATCTCGCGACCCCGGCCGTCTCTCTTCAATCCGTTGCGCACATCGCAGAACACTGCGATGGACCTCGCAACCGTTCGCGGTTATTCCCGCAAATCCGTCCCTGACTAACAGCCGTCGATAAATCGCAAGTGTTTGCATTGAGCTTAATTCGCCGAAAATTAGCAAAAAATCCGGCTGATTTGATTCGGTGTAAATTTTCGATTGATGGCGCTTTTCGCCAGGCAACGGCGCTCCCCGAGGCGTCCACCCTTTCGAAACCATACCCGGCCCGCGCTGGAAACCCGACGTTCACCATCTGCATCGAATGGTCGGGCGCACCTTGTGCGAAACCCCCGCGAACTTACGGTCTTTGGGTACCGGGCTGCGCGCCTTAGCGTTCGCTTAATTTCGCTCTGACAGGTTGAGGCAACGATAAAGGGGGCGTTCCGGCGCGTCTGTTTGACGATATGGCCGAAGCGCGAGTGCCGTGACTGTTTTGAATATCATCCGCGATTGCCTCGATGCGCTGCTGCATCCGTCCGCGCGCTATGACGCGCTGACGCGTGCGCGCCATCGCGCATTCATGGCACCGAGGCTGCTCGGTAGCCTCGCGGCATTTGCGGCATTCCCGATCTATCTGGCGATGCGCGGCGCGCCGACCGCGCTCGAGGTCGCGGCATTCGCATGGCTGATCGCGCCTATCCTGCTGTCGTGGTTCCTGTCGCGCACCGGCCGCTACGAGGGCGCGCATGTGCTGTCGTCGCTGGCGCTGGCGGGCCTCGTCATGACGGTGGCGATGACCACCGGCGGCATCGAATCCTTTGCCGCGATCTGGCTGGTCGTGGTTCCGCTCGAGGCGGCATTGTCGGCGTCGCGCCGCGTGGTGGCGTTTGCGTCGGTGCTGGCGCTTTCGTGCACGGTAGTGTTGATCGTTTTCGGACATTTCGACCTGCTGCCGGCGGGCGAGTTCAATGCGCTCTCGCGCGGCATCTTCATGGCGTCCGGCGTGGTGTCGGCGACGCTCTATGCCGCCGGCCTTGCGTTCGGCGCCGAGTCGCTGGCGCGCACCAGCGTCGCGCTGCTCTATGTCGAGGAGGATCGATATCGGCTGTTGGCTCGAAACATGAGCGATGTGATCTCGCGGCATCGCCGCAACGGCGCGGTGGAATTCATCTCGCCCGCGGCGGAGACGATGTTGGGCACGCAGGTCACCCGCCTGCTCGGGCACGGCCTGTTCGACCGCGTCCACGTCACCGATCGACCGGCCTATCTCACCGCGCTTTCGGACGCAGGGCGCGGCGGCGTAGCGCGCAGCGTCGAATTCCGACTGCGGCGGGATTTTCCGCGCGGCGGTGAGCGGGGTTCTCATCATCAGGTGGATTTCATCTGGGTCGAAATGCGCTGCCGGCCGCTCGAACAGGCATCCGACGCGGCGGCAACGCCTGAGGCCGAAGTCGTCGCCGTGATGCGCGATGTCACTGACCGCAAGCTTCAGGAACAGGCGCTCGATCAGGCGCGCACCGCCGCCGAACAGGCGGATGCGTCAAAAACCCGCTTCCTTGCCACCATGAGCCACGAATTGCGCACGCCGCTTAACGCCATCATCGGCTTCTCCGAGATGATCGTTCAGGAAGACGCCCTGATGCTGGATGCGGCGCGCCGCAAGGAATATGCCCAGCTGATCAACGATTCCGGCCAGCATCTGCTGTCGGTGGTCAATGGCATCCTCGATATGTCGAAGATGGAATCCGGCAGTTTCGAAATCTCGCCGGAGCCGTTCGCGCCGCGCCCAGCGCTGATCAATTGCTGCAACCTGCTGGCGCTGAAGGCGCGGGAAAACGGTATCGACCTCGTGACCCGCTTGCTCGAGGATTTGCCGGTCATGACCGGCGATCCCCGCGCGTTCAAGCAGATCGTGCTGAACCTGGTGTCCAACGCCATCAAGTTCACCGAGCGCGGCGGCGCCGTGACGGTGTCCGCCGGCGTCGAAGGATCGCGGCTGCTGCTTCGCGTCACCGATACCGGCGTCGGCATCGCGGCCGACGATCTCAAGCGGATCGGCGATCCCTTCTTCCAGGCCGGCAAGACCTATCAGCGCAGGCATGAAGGCACCGGCCTTGGACTGTCGATCGTGAAAAGCCTGGTTGCGTTGCATGCCGGCGAGATATCGGTGCAGAGCAAGATCGACGAAGGAACCACTGTGACGGTCGCGTTGCCATTGGCGTTCGCGCCGCTGAACGCGCAGCCCTCGAGCAATATCGCAACGCTCAACCCGGCGGCGCGATCCGTACCCCAAGAGCAAGCTCAAAACCAAGCCCATCAGGTGAAGAAAAGTGCCTAGAAAACTGACCAGGGATGACGACATGCCGCGCCGCCGCCGTGGCGCCAGCGCAGTGGCAGTCGAAGCCGAGCGCGGCCTTGCGATGCGCATTCTGCTGCACAGTCCGAAGGACATGGTGGCGGGCGTCGTGGCGTTTGCGGCGGTGAGTGCGATCATCGCCAACGCGCTGTTCCTGCAGGCGGGCCGTCATCCGGCACCGATGTTCGGCTCGGTGACCGCGATGCCGGCGCCGGGACCGATGGCGGCCAGTCCGTTGCCGCGTCCGCGCCCGGTTGAGGCCGACGTTGCGGTATCGGAGCCAAGAGTTGCCGAGCCAAAAGTTGCTGAATCAAGGGTTGCTGAATCAAGGGTTGCTGAATCAAGGGTTGCCGAACCAAAGCCCGCCGAACCAAAGCCTGCGGATCCGCTGACGAGTCTCGTCAAGGCGACCAGCGCGGCGCCCGTGGCGTCTTCCAACATCGCGCGGCCGCCCGCGCCGATCCCGGCTGCTCCTCGCGCCGAGACGATCGCCAGTTCGGGCGCGCACCGCGTGGCGGCGGTGCAGCGCGCGCTCACCGAATATGGTTACGGCCAGCTGAAACCGACCGGCACCGTCGGCTCCGACACCCAGGCCGCGATCCAGAAATTCGAGCGCGAGCGCAAGATGCCGGTGACCGGGCAGATGTCTGATCGCCTGGTGCGTGAACTCGCCACGGTGATCGGTCACCCGATCGACTGAGGTCGATTCTGATGCTGGCTTTCAACCGTGGTTTGCGCGAAAATTGGAGCCATGGGAGACAGTGAGCCGAAGCATCATCTATTTGGCACGCCGATGAGCGAGTGGATTAATCGCGTCGGTGAACTCGACATTGATGCTGTCGGGTTTTGGCAGATCGTCCCTGTAGGCCGTGAGGGGTTTGGTCTGGAAGGATCCGCATTGGATGACTTTGTTCGACGAAGCTTAATCGCGCATTTCGCATATGGCGCGTTTCCAGTCCGGCATATTCCGGGCGATCCCAATGTATGGACGATACAAACTAGCTACGGCGAAAATCCCGAAGTGATGGCGGATTCTATTATCAACGAATGGATCGAAATGGGCCGCCCTGATTTTGGCTTAGGCGATCTATGGCTGGCCACGCCAAACATCGCCGATCATCCCTTCAAAGGTTAAAGGCTGGAAGGCTAAACTTGGTTGATTTCGTAGTGAGCGGCATCACCTTGCCATATTGGAGTATTCTCCAGCTCGTTTGTTCGCGTCTATTCGTGAGATCGAATGCAAATTATTCAATGGTCTAATCTGTGAGGCTGAAGTCCAGCATATGGGTGGCGGCTTATCTGCGCCGCTGCCAGAGCGAGGGCGTGTTCGGCGCGGTGCGCCGGCGCGGCGCGGAGGAGGCCGGCGCGGTGTTCGTCAAGGTGGGGCTGCTCGACGGGCATGCGATGCTCTATATCCCGGCGCCGCAGACGGTCTATGACGATAGCCGGCCGATCGAGCGCATCTTCATGCCGATATCGAAAGCGCCGGTGCCGGAAACATCCGTCGAAGAGCGCCTCGTCAAGGAAATCCGGTTCGATCCGGATGCCTGGATCGTGGAGACCGAGGACAGGGCAGGGCGGCACTTTCTCGATCTCGCCAAGGCCTGACGCGTATTAGCGTCCCGAACCCTGCGAACTCGTGCGCGGCATGACGCCGGCGCCGGGCGCTTGCGCCGCCGGGCGCCTCTCGGCGGGCGCCGAGCGGGCGCGATGGCGCTCGTCGTCGTAAAGCGCGGGCTTATACTTGGCGCGGGTGTCGGCAAGAGTCGAGCCGCGCCATGCCGCCAGCATGACCAGCGCGGATCGCTCGCTCAGCCGGTCATAGAGCCGCGACAGCCGGTAGACGGTGTTCACGGAAGAACCGATTTCCGGATTGAGGAACAGCAAGACCCGCTGAAAGACCGGGCTCGGCATCGCGAGCGCCTTCATCGCGCAGGTCAAAGGCTCGCCGCCGGGATCGCCGACCACTTCGCCTGCAACCCGCGACGGCAGGATCAGCGTCTCGCCAAGTTCGAGCGTGAAGTTTTCGACGTCGGCGGCGAACGCGGCCATTTCAAGCGTCTCGATGGCGCGTCTGGCGCGCGCGGCGGGAATTCGCGCCGATGCCTTCAACGGGGTCTCGTTGAGATTGTGCAGGATCAGCGCGCGTTCGCTGGCGCTGGCGCGGGAAAATATTGCGTTGATTTCGGCGGCGTCCTTGGGCTGCATCGACAGGGTGGATTGCAACCGCAATTGCGCCTCGGTAGGCGGCTTGATCGGCGCCTCCGCAATGGGAGCTGCGGGAATCTCGGGCGCGGCCGGCATGCGCGCATCGGGGTTGGTGGCCTTTAACCCGAGTCTTCGCAAAACTTCGGCGGGCGTTCCCGGATAGATCGCAAGCCGTGCCCGCACCGCCGCGCGGGTGGCGTCGTCGACCTGATCGATCAGGCGGGAGGTCAATTCGACAAACTGCCGCTCTTCGTCGCCGCTATGCGCGTTGGCCTGAACGTAGAGATCGGTCAGCACGCGCAGCAGCGTAGGCCTGATATCGACGCCCTCGCGGCGGGAGAGCGTCATCAACCCGTCGAAGCCGGGAAACAATGGAGGTGTGGTCATGTCAGGGATACGCGACTGAGTCATTCTCTTGGACCAGTCTAGGTCCGTTGCTTTAACAGCTC
>JAQGKJ010000456.1 GCA_028290165.1 Bradyrhizobium sp.
ATACCAGCGCCGCGCGATGGCGGTGGCCAAATCAGGCTTGTTCTGGTGGTCGGCGGAAATCACATCGATCTTCTGGCCGAGCACGCTGCCGCCAAAATCCTCGATCGCCATCTTGGCCGCCTCGAAGGACTATTTGCCTCCGTAATCCGCGTAGACCCCGGACTGATCGTTCAGGATGCCGATCTTGACACCCTGTGCCGATACCGGCCCCGCGAGCAACAATGCGCACGCCGCGACGGCCGCCGACAACAATTGCGATCTCATCTTCGTCTCCCCGAAGTCCATTCTGAAATTGATGTTATTTTATAGCCCTGCGGCTGCCCATCTATTTCGAGTAGGCCAATAGTATCTAGAGGCACTGCGGCAGCAGATCGATCATCGCCGGCGCGCTAACCGGCCGGAGCCGGTTTCTTGTATTTCGGGTCGGCCAGGTTGCGCACGATCATGTAGAAGATCGGCGTGAAGACCAGCCCGAACAAGGTGACGCCGAGCATGCCGAAGAACACGGCGACGCCGACCGCCTGACGCATTTCCGATCCGGAGCCGGTCGAGACCACCAGTGGCAGCACACCGAGAATGAATGCGAACGACGTCATCAGGATCGGCCGCAGCCTCAGGCGGCAGGCTTCGATCACGGCTTCGAGACGCTCGCGGCCTTCGAGCTCGATGTCGCGGGCGAACTCGACGATCAGAATGGCATTCTTGGCGGCCAACCCCACCAGAACCACAAAACCGATCTGGGTCAGGATGTTGACGTCCTGCCCCATGATCCGCACGCCGATGGTGGCGGCGAGCAAACACATCGGCACGATCAGGATGACCGCGAACGGCAGGCTCCAGCTGCCATATTGCGCGGCCAGCACCAGGAACACGAACAGCACGCAGATCGGAAACACGTAGAGGCCCGTATTGCCGCCGGTGACCTGCTGGTAGGACAGATCCGTCCACTCAAAGGAAAATCCGCTCGGTAGCGTTTCGGCCGCCAGCCGCTTCATGATGTCGATCGCGGTTGCCGAACTGGTGCCCGGCGTGGTGTCGCCCTGCAGTTCCGATGACGGATAGAGGTTGTAACGCGCGACGCGGTCCGGGCCCGATATATCCTGGAAATTGACGACGTTGCCGAGCTGCACCATGTCGCCGGCGGCATTGCGGGTGCGCAGGCGGGCAAGATCGGCGGTTTCTTTCCGGAACGGCAGATCGGCCTGCGCTGTGACGTGATAGGTGCGGCCGAGGATATTGAAGTCGTTGACGTAAGCCGAGCCGAAGTAAATCTCGATCGCGTCGGTCACGTTCTGGATCGGCACGCCGAGCTTTTGCGCCTTGACGCGATCGATATCGACGAACATCTGCGGCGTATTCGCGGTGTAGGGTGAAAACACCGACGTCAGCCCCGGCGCCTTGCGGGCGGCGCCGACGAGTTCGTCGGTGGCCTTGGCCAGCAGATCGGGACCTCGGCCCTGCCGGTCCTGAATGCGCATGGTAAAACCGCCGCCGGTGCCGATGCCGGGGATCGAGGGCGGCGGAATGACAATGATGAACGCTCCCTCGAGGGCGGAGAGCCGCTTACGCAAGTCGCCGGTGATCTTCGTGGCCGTCAAACCCTTTTTCAGACGCACCGCCGGCTCTTCGAACACGGGAAACAGCGCGGCCGAATTGCTGGCCTGGGTGCGGGTGGCGCCGGACAGTCCGGCGAACGCCGCCACGCGAATGACGCCGGGCGTGTCGAGCGCGATCCTTTCGATCTCGCGGACGATCTCGGTGGTGCGCGCCAGCGAGGCAGCTCCCGGCAGTTGCGCGGAGATGATGACGTAGCCGCGATCCTGCGCCGGAATATAGCCTTGCGGCGTGGTGGCGAGCAGCCATCCGGCGCTGCCGATCAGCGCCACATAAATCAACAGCATCACCGCCGAATGCCTGATCACAAAGTTGGCGGCACTGCCATAAAGATGCGACATCCGGTCAAAGCCGCGGTTGAAAAAGCCCGTGAACTTTTCCCAGCCGCGGCCGATGAAATTCCAGCTCGCCGGCGGCCGCTTTTCTTCATGCGGCTGCAGGATTTGCGACGCCAGCGCGGGCGACAGCGTCAGCGAGCAGAAGCAGGAGATCGCGGTCGCGACCGCAATGGTGACGGCGAATTGCTGAAAAAATTGCCCGGAAATGCCGCCCAAGAACGCGGTCGGCACGAACACCGCGCATAACACCAGCGCGATCGAGACCAGCGCGCCGCCGACTTCCTCCATGGTCTTGAGCGCGGCATCGCGCCGGCTCATGCCGTCGCGCAAGTGTCGCTCGACGTTCTCGACCACCACGATAGCGTCGTCGACCACGATGCCGACGGCGAGCACGAGGCCGAACAGGGTCAGGTTGTTGATCGCAAAGCCGAGCGCGGCCATCGCGGCGAAGGTGCCGACCAGCGACACCGGGATCGCCACGATCGGGATGATCGCCGGACGCCATCCCTGCAGGAACACCAGCACCACAATGACGACGAGGGCCATCGCCTCATAGATCGTCTTGATCAGTTCGCTGACGGACTGCGCGATGAACTCGGTCGGGTTGTAGCCGATATTGTAGTCCAGCCCTTTGGGAAAATCGGCCTTCAGCCGCACCATGGCGTCGGAAATATTTTTCGCGGTGGCCAGCGCGTTCGAACCGGGGCGCTGGGTCACCAGCATCGCGACCGCGGTCTTGCGGAGCAGGAAGCTGTTGGTGGTGTAGTCCAGCGCTCCCAATTCGATCCGGGCCACGTCACGCAACCGCACGGTGCGCCCCTCGGCGCCGGCTTTGACGAGGATATTTTCGAACTGCTGGATATCCTTCAAGCGGCCGGTGAAGGTGAGGTTGGGCTGGAACGCCCGATCGGCGATCGGCGGCGCTGCGAGTTGGCCGCCGGTGATCTGCAGGTTCTGGGCGCGGATCGCCGCCAGCACGTCGCCCGCGGTCAATCCGAGATTGGCGATCTTGTCGGGATCGAGCCACAGGCGCAT